>NZ_ANAS01000021.1:0-5315 GCF_000341205.1 Nocardiopsis baichengensis YIM 90130
GGGGTCTCGGGCGCCATCGTTCTCCGCTCGTTCGGGTCGCTCGGTCAGGTCGCTCGGCCGGGTGGGGCGGTGGCCGGAGGGCGGCGCGGGCCGGTTCAGTACAGGTCGGACGCGTACCGCTCGCCGGAGGGGCCGTCCGGCGGGTCGGCGCCGGGCCCGGGACGGGCCGCGCGGTCGGGGGAGGAGCGCCAGGAGGGCGTCTGCCCCCACCACTCGGCCAGCCGCTCGTCGGACTCGGCGAAGGCCCGCTCCAGGCGCCCTCGCAGCCGGTCCGGCAGCGCGGTGCGGGGCTGGGCGTTGTGCCGTCCGAACGCCACGCCCGGGCAGTGCCGCACCCCCAGGAACTCCTCCAGCTCGGGGAAGTGCCGCTCGGGCTCGGCGAAGAACCGCTCGCTGTCGACCACGAACATCCGCTCCCGCCCCACGTGCCTCTCCAGGCGCAGGAGCTGGTCGATGTAGCGGCCGCGGGCCACGTAGGCGTGGTGCTGGTGGTGGTAGGAGTGCGCCAGCGGGTCGGCGGCCAGCCGCTCCTCCTCGCCCGCGAGGCGCTCCTCCTCCAGGTCGAGCGCGCGCTCGAACGGCTCGTCCTCGAACCCCCGCGCGCTCTCGTGGCTGTGCGCCGAGTAGGCCCGCTCCACCGGGTCGCGCAGCATCACCACCACCCTCGCCTCGGGCAGGTCGGCGGCGATCCGCTCCGCGCACAGCGGGTGGAACAGGTAGTAGGGGCTGGACTCGCCCACCGCGCCGCCCGCGCCCGAGGCGGCCCGCCGCACGGTGCGGCGCAGCGGGAACCGGCTCCGGTACCAGTCCGTGCCCCGACCGTAGGCGGTGTCGAAGTAGTGCACGCCCTTGCGCAGCGTGGGCCCGAACACCTGGGGGTGCTGCATCAGCGCCTTGAACAGGGAGGTGGTCCCGCACCTCTGGGCGCCGGCGATCAGGAAGTCCGGGAGCGCCCGGGAGCGGCGCCCGAGGTGTCCGGCGAGGTCGGCGGCGGTCAGTGCGGCGTTCTTCAGCGGGGCGGGAACGGGCCGTCCGGCCGTAGGGAAGCGCATGGGTGTCCTCACGTGTCGGAGTGGCGCCCCGCGGCGGGGCGCGAGTGTCGGCGCGGCCGGAGCGGGCGGGCCGCGGCCGCCGGCGCCCGGGTGCGGCGCCGGCGGAGGGTCATCTGCGGGGCCCGGCCTCGTGCGCGGCGCGCTCGCCCAGCCCCTCCAGGGCGGGCAGGAGCCAGTCGTCGACGGCCGCGAGCGGGCTCCCGGCCTCGTCCTGACGGTCCTGCAGGTACCGGGTGGCCAGGTCGACCAGGTACAGCGCCATCACCGCGGGCACCGCGTGCGGGCGCAGCCCCGCATCGGCCAGCAGAGGGTCGCACAGCAGCCGCGCCCCGGTGTCCAGCCAGCGCTGCACGCCCGCCTGCACCCCGGTCTGCACGCACTCGTTGAGCTCGTAGTGCAGCGCGTCCATGCCCAGCGGCACCCCCGACTCCAGCCGCTCCCAGTCCCAGACGAAGGCCCGGCGCGGCGTTCCGGCGATGTTCCACCGGGTGAGGTCGCCGTGCCAGGCCCCGAAGGGCAGCCGCACATCGGGCAGCGCCTCCAGGGCCGCGCGCAGCCGGGGCGCCTCCGGCCGCCCCTCCAGCGCGTCGATGCGCCGCTCCAGCTGCGCCCGGTAGGCGCTGGTGCGCAGGCACCCCTCGCCGAACCCGTCCATCGCGGCGATCTGCAGCACGCTGCGCAGCAGCTGGCGGCGGGTGGGCCGGTCGGTCTGGTCGCCGACCGGCAGCGCCTCCTGCACCAGCAGGGGCCGCCCGTTCCATTCCCCCTCGTGCATCAGCCGCGGCACGGTGACGTCGGGCAGGCGGGCCTCGGCCAGCCGGCGCAGCGCCCGCGTCTCGGCCCGGACCAGGCGCGAGGTGAGCTCGTTGACCCCGACCTTGGCATAGCCCACGGCCCGGCCGGCGGGGGTGAGCAGCAGCAGCACCGGCTTGCGGTTGGCCCGCGGCGGTCCCAGGTGGATCGCGATGACCACGTCCCGGTCCAGGGCGGCGGCCAGGGCGTGCTCGATGGTGTGCCCGCTGCCCACGTGCAGCCGGTCGCGCAGCAGCAGCGGCGCCACCCCGCTGGCGAAGGCGGTGGTGAGCAGCGCCGCCCGCACCCGCTCGCGGAAGGAGTGGCGCTGGGCGAAGGCCGCGATGCCGCGGGCGGCCGCGTAGCGGTTGGTGACCGGGAGGATCACCCGGGGGTTGTGGGCCGAGGGCACCGGCAGGTACTCGCGCACGTACGCGGCGGGGCGGTCGGCGGGCGGCGTGCGCCGGTCCGCGCATTCGGCGCCCCGCCCCAGGAGCCCGCCGCAGGGCCACAGCACCTCGGCCAGGTCCGTCAGATAGGTGGTCTCCCCGTTCACCGCGTGACACCCCCCGCCGCCGCGGCACCGGGGGCCCGCCGCCAGAGCAGGGCGATGCCCGCCATCGTGACCGCCAGCGGTGCCGTCAGCGCGACATAGAAGAACATGTACCAGAAGAGCAGGAGTACCGATAGGAGGGCGGCGGACCCCACCGCGTCCCGTTCGCGCCGGTGGCGCCAGGCGGCCACGGCGAAGAAGGCGGTGAACAGCCCGGTGCCGACCCACCCGTTGGCGATGAGGGTGAGCCAGAACTGTCCGTTGTTGCCGATGGTGTGGTTGCCGCACCCCGGGCACTCCGGGGAGGAGCCGATCGCGATCGACTCCGAGCTGCCCAGCATGTCGCGGGTGGTGCCCCAGCCCAGTACCGGCGACTGGGACGCGGCGTCGACGGCGGCCAGGCTGGTGGCGGTGCGCCCGTCGTCGCTGTGCGGGCTGTCCAGCCGGTCCCGCACCACCTCCATCAGCGGGGAGGCGGCCAGCACCGCGCACAGCGCGGCCACCGCCAGCACCCCGGACAGCGCGGCGGCCGCCCGGCCCGACCGCACCAGCTGCACCAGGGCCAGGACGGCGGTCAGCGCCAGTCCCGCCCACAGCGCGCGGTTGAGCGAGTAGACGATGGGCGCCGCCGAGGCCGCCAGGGCGGCCGCGGCCGCCCACCGGTGCCACCCGCGCCCGGCGATCAGCCAGGCCGCGGCCAGCCAGGGCAGCAGCAGCGACAGCATGTTGCCCCAGGTGTTGGTGTAGGCCCACGGCGCCTTGGGGCGCGGCGTCTCGTAGGCCAGGACGTCGTTCATGATCTGGGACGACGCCGGGTGGATCAGCGCCTGGACGTAGGAGTCCGAGGCGATGCCGGCCGGCAGCAGCACCTCCATCGGCGAGGTGAACGCGAAGTAGGGCGCGGCCAGGCCGAGCAGCCCGCCGGCCGCCGTCGCCACGAACAGCCAGCCGAGCGCCCGGGCGATCCGGAGGTCGGACAGGTGCTCGCGCCCGGTGTTGCCGATGTAGAGCAGCAGTACGGTCAGCGCCAGGTAGTGGCCGAGCCGTACCAGGGCGCCCAGCAGGCCGCCGGACCCGGGAAGGGTCCCCTCGGGCACCATCCCGACCAGCGCCAGCCCGGCGGTCGCCCACAGCAGGAAGAGCGCCCAGAGGCCGAACCCCGGCGGCAACCGGACCCCCTGCGTGCGGTGGCGGCGGGCCAGCTCGACGGCCATGGGGGCGGCGAACGCCCAGAACGCGAAGGGGCCCAGCCCCAGCGCCCACCACAGCGGGTACCCGGCGAACAGCCAGACGACCGGCCATCCCGGCCGGGTGGAGCGCTCCAGCGCGCTCTTCAGAAGCCGTCCGAGGGCCCGTCCGGGGAAGGGCCCCGGCCGGCGGGAGCGGGACGCGGGGCTCTCCGGGTCTGTGGGGTTCGGGTTCGGAGGAGTCGAGGGGCTCGGAGGATTCTCAGGGCCGCCGGGGCGGCGCACTTCGGAAGGCGGCCCCGTTCCGCCCTGGGCCGCGGCGCCCATCAGCGCCCGGCTCCGGCGGGCTCGTCCTCGCGCTGGGCCCCGTCCGCCTCCTCGCGGTCGCCGCCGTTCCCGTCGCCACCGGCAGCGGCGTCGGCGTCGGGCGTGGCCCCGGTATCGGCGGCCGTATCGGACCTCTCGGACGTCTCGGTCTGCTCAGCCGTCTCGGTCTGCTCGGCCGCCTCAGTCGCCTCAGCGGTCTCGGCCTGCCCGGTCGACCGATCCGGTTCGCCGGTCTCGGCGGCCTCGCCCCCGGTCCGGTCCGGCGCCTTCGACGGGGCTCCATCCGTGGTGCCGGACCCGACGGCGCTGTCCGCGCTGCTCTCAGCGCTGCTCTCAGTGCTGTTCTCAGTGCTGCTCTGAGCGGTGCCCTCGGCGGCACCGGTGGCCCCGGCCTGCTCGGCGCGCCCGCGCGCCCGCCGCTCCAGGGCGAAGGCGCCGACCGCCCCTGCGGCCAGCCCCAGCATCCCCCCGGCGGCCACCCACAGCACCGCCTGCGGCGACGAGGGCGACTCCGGCACCGCGGCCGGTGTGAGCACCTGGCCGGGGACCAGCGAGGTTTCGGCCGCGCTCAGCGGCCCGGTCTCGGCGTTGAGGTCGGAGATCTCGCTCTGCACGGCCTCCAGCCGCGCCTCGGCCCGGGCCTGCTTGGCGGCCCCGCCCTTGGCCGCGTCCACGGCCAGTTTCTCCATCCGCTCCGTGCGCGCCTGCGTCTGCTCCTCCAGCGCCGCCAGACGGGCGTCGATGAGTTCGCCGACCCGCGCGCTCCGGTCGTCCAGGTAGGCCGCGGAGACGGCGGCGGCCCCGTCCCGGGCGGCGGTCGCGGTCGGCGCGGAGTAGGAGATCTCCAGCACGCTGCTGTTGGGCGGCACCTCCACCTCCACCCGTTCGCGCAGGTCGGCGGGGTCGGCTCCGCCGCCCAGCCGCTCGGCGGCGGCCGAGGCGACCCGCGCCGAGGTCGCCACCTGGGCCTCGGTGTCCAGGTTGACCTCGCCGTTGGTGCGCCCGGACAGCTCGCCGGTGAGTTCGGCGACCCCGGTGGGGCGCACCTGGACGGCCGTGGTCGAGGTATAGGTGCGCGGCGCGAGGGCGGCCCCGGCCCCCGCCAGCACCAGCCCGGCTGCGGTGGCGGCGGCCACGGCCTTCCAGCGTCGGCGCAGCGTGTCCGCGCAGTCCCTGAGGTCCGGTCCGGCGGCGGAGGTCTCCATGCGGCCCTGGTCCTTCCTTGACTACCACTAGTGGTGAATTTTCGAATACCTAGAGTAGTCGTTTTCGGGCCCGGGGAAGGGGAGCTCGGCCCGTGATTCGAGGACAACCGAAACAGGACACGCCCATGGCGCCGCCCCCGGCGCGCCGGTGGGCCCGCCGCCCGCACCGACACCCTGGTTGATCTCGGGAAAGTCGGGG
>NZ_ANAS01000022.1:0-228091 GCF_000341205.1 Nocardiopsis baichengensis YIM 90130
TGAGTTCTCAAGAAGCAACCGCTCATCCCGTACAAGCCCCGGACCGTCCACCGGTCCGACCGCTTTTCCGCTAGAGGCGGCTTTCCGCTTTGTTGTGCTCCCACTTTATCAGGGCCGCTCATTTCCGCCAAATCGGCGGGTTTCGCATTTCCCTGGGACTCTCCGCTTCTCCCGCGGACCGTTCCCCCGTCCGCGCACACGGCGCCGACATCGGATCGGATTCGGAAGACGCCCGCTCAGCGGGCAGAGTGTCCTCGGTGAGATGCGGCCCCGATCGCCCACCCGCTCTCGCGGGTGTTCGGACCTCGGTGGGCCGCTCGTCCTCCAGGATACACATCCGAGGCGGTGCCTCGAACGCCTTTCCAGAGGACGTGTCGCCTGAGCCTCCGGGAGTCTCCAGGTGCCTCTTGCGAAGCTGCCCCGAAACCCTTCGGCGCGGCGACCCGCACAACGTTACCGGACCCCCGGGGCCTTCCCGTCCAAGACGCGCCGTGCGCCGCATCACAGCCTCCGCCCCCCGCGGGTTACGCTCGCGGAACGGGCGTCCCCGTCGCCGTCCCCTTTCCCGACACGGCTTCCCGCTGCTCACGACACCGTTCAGGAGGCACCGATGAAGCATCTCGGCATCCTCGCCCACAGCGCCGAAGGCGCGTCCCTCTGTTTCCGGGAGTTCTGCCACGGCGCCGACGGCCGGGCCGACATGCATCCGGACGTCTCCCTGGACTGCATCGCGTTCGGCCGCACCATGCCCGCCTGGAACAGCGGCGACCACGCCGCGGTGAAGGAGGTCCTGGCGGTGAGCGTCGAGCGGCTCGCCGCCGCCGGGGCGGACTTCTTCGTCTGCCCGGACAACACCGCCCACTTAGCCCTGGAGTCCCCCGGGCCGGCGCTCCCCCTGCCCGGCCTGCACATCGCCGACGCCGTCGCCGACCGCGCCGCCCGGCAGGGCCACCGCAAGGTGGGCGTCCTCGGGACCGCGTTCACGATGGAAGGACCCGTCTACCCGCGCGCGCTCAAGGCCAAGGGGATCGACGCCGGCATCCCGGACTCGGACGACCGGGCGTTCGTACACGAGGCCGTCTTCAGTGAACTCGTCCACGGCGTCTTCAAGGACTCCACCCGCACCGCTTTCGGGGAGATCGTCGCGCGCCTGGCCAGGGACGGCTGTGATGCGGTCGCCCTCGTGTGCACCGAGATCCCGATCCTCCTGCCGCCGGAGGCGTCCCCGCTGCCGGTGCTGGACTCCACCCGCCTGCTGGCCCGCGCCGCACGGGAGGTGGCGGACGAAGGCCGCCCCATGCCGGTGTGGCGGGGCGGCCCTGTCTGAAGCGTCTTCCGGTCGTCTCTCCGGAGGGCCGTCGCTCAGGAGATCCTGCGGATCTCCTCGGCCAAGGCGCGGAAGGCCTTGCCCCGGTGGCTGATGGCGTTCTTCTCCTCGGCCGCCATCTCCGCGGTGGTGCGGTCCCCGCCCTCGGGGACGAACACGGGGTCGTAACCGAACCCGTTGGCGCCCCGCGGCTCGCGGATGATGCTCCCGCGCATGACGCCCTCGACCGCGGTCTCCTCTCCCCCGGGCACGACGAGCGCGGCGGCGGCGACGAACTCGGCCCCGCGGCGCTCGTCCGGGGTGTCGGCGAGCTGGTCGAGCACCAGGTGCAGGTTGGCCAGGTCCTTGTCTCCGGAGGCGTCGCCGAACCGGCCGGACCAGCGCGCCGAGAGCACGCCCGGCATGCCGCCCAGGGCGTCCACGCGCAGCCCGGAGTCGTCGGCGACCGCCGGCAGCCCGGTGGAGGCGGCCACCGCCCGCGCCTTGAGCAGGGCGTTGCCGGTGAACGTCGGCTCGGTCTCGGCGACCTCGGGGGCCCCGGGGTGCTCGTCGAGCCCGACGACGTCGGCGTCCACCCCGGCCTCGGCCAGGACCGCCGCCATCTCGGGGACCTTCTTGGAATTCCTGGTGGCCAGCACCAGTCGGAGCCGGCCGCTCATCCGGCCAGGGCCTTCTTCTGCAGCTCGGTCAGCTCGGCGCAGCCCCCCACCGCCAGGTCCAGCAGGCCGTCGAGCTCGGCGCGGTCGAACGGCGCCCCCTCGGCGGTGCCCTGCACCTCGACGAAGCTGCCGTCGCCGGTGACGACGACGTTCATGTCGGTCTGGGCGACCGAGTCCTCCAGGTAGTTCAGGTCCAGGCGGGGCTGGCCCTGGATCATGCCGACGCTGACCGCGGCCACCGAGCCGGACAGCGGGTTGTTCTTGAGGTTGCGCCGCTTGCGCAGGTGCTTGACGGCGTCGGCCAGGGCGACGTAGGCGCCGGTGATGGCCGCGGTGCGGGTGCCCCCGTCGGCCTGGAGCACGTCGCAGTCGAGGGTGATGGTGTTCTCGCCCATGGCCTTGAAGTCGACGACCGCGCGCAGCGACCGGCCGACCAGGCGGGAGATCTCGTGGGTGCGGCCGCCGATCTTGCCCTTGACCGACTCGCGGGCGCCGCGGGTGTCGGTGGAGCGGGGCAGCATCGCGTACTCGGCGGTCACCCAGCCTTCGCCGGTGCCGCGGCGCCAGCGCGGCACCCCCTCCTCGACGGTGGCGGCGCACAGGACGCGGGTGTCACCGAACTCGATGAGCGCGGAGCCCTCCGCGTGGCGGAGCCAGTTGCGGGTGATGTTCACGGGGCGGAGTTGGTTCGGAGCGCGTCCGTCGGGTCGAGCCATGTTCCGAAGACTATCCTCTGGCCCGGGTCCGGTCGCGCGGATCTCTGGCACCATTGGGGCCATGATCGAGCTTCCCAGGGCACTGGCCGCCGGGGCGCTGGCGCTCGCCGCTTCCGGCTGCGCGGCCGGGGAGGCGGACCCCCCGCCGGGGCCGGCCTCCGACTCGCCGGCGCGGTCCGCGGACGCGGCCCCGGCCTGGGAGGCGTTCGGCGGGGAGCCGGTGGCGCCGGAGGGCACCGCGGACGAGGCCGGGCCCCCGGCCGGGGCCGAGCCGGTGGAGGTGCCCGGCACCTGCGAGGAGGCCGGGCTGCCGGAGGACACCGAGGCGTTCGCCGAGCTGGCCCCCGAGGACGCCCAGTTCACCCAGGTGCGCGGGGAGAGCGCCCTGGAGTGCTCGTGGGCGGGGTTCGACCGCGGCGACGGCAGCGCGGTGGTGCTCGTGTCGCTGTCCCCGGAGGGCAGCCGGGTCGAGCACGCCGGCGAGGTGCCCGCGGCCGTGCAGGAGGCCGCCGCGGAGGGCTCGCAGGCCTACTTCACCACCGAGCGGCTGACCGCGCTGGGCGGGTTCGCCGAGTGGCGGCCGGGCGAGCGGTTCTCCCGGGTCCGCCTGCACCTGCCGGGCCTGCTGGTGACCGTGCAGGCGAACAGCGACACCTTGGAGCGGGACGGGGGCGCGGCCGTGGAGGCCGCGGCCGCCACCGCGGAGGGCCTGCTGGACTAGGGCGCGGCCGCGGGCCGGAGACGGCCCGCAGAACACCCCGTCCTCAGGTCATCCGACCGCGTCCAGCGCTCCGGCCTCCACGCCGATCCGGTAGACGGCGCCGGGCCGGGCCAGCTCCACGGGCCCCTCGTAGGCGCTGCGCGCCTCGCGGAGGGTGAGCTCGTCGTCGTTCCAGGGCACCAGGTGGGTCAGCACGAGGCGGTGGGCCCCCGACCGGTCGGCGTGCGCACCGGCCTCGGCCCCGGTCAGGTGCACCCCGTGCGGGTTGTCGTGGTGGTCGTGGAACGAGGCCTCGCACAGGAACAGGTCGGTGTCCAGGGCCAGGCCGGTGAGCTCCTCGCAGGTGGCGGTGTCACCGCTGTAGGTCAGGGTGGACCCGGCGTGCTCCAGGCGGATCCCGTAGGCGTCGACGGGGTGGTTGACGCGGGCGACGGTCGCGGAGAACGGCCCGATGTTCAGCTCCCCGGGGGCGAGTTCGACGAAGTCGAAGGTCTCGCGCATGCCGGGTTCGGGGTCCAGCCCGTAGGCCTCGGCCATCCGGTCGGCGACGCCGGGCGGGCCGAAGACGGGGATGCGGGGCTTGCGCCCGCCGTGCGGGTAGGTGCGCGCGACCCAGTAGGAGCAGAGGTCGAAGCAGTGGTCGGCGTGCAGGTGGCTGAGGTAGACGGCGTCGATGCCGTAGATGTCGGTGTACTTCTGGAGCGCTCCGAGGGCGCCGTTGCCGAGGTCGAGGAGCAGGCGGTATCCGTCCGCCTCCACGAGGTAGCACGAGGCGGGGCTGGCCGGGCCGGGGAAGCTCCCCGAGGATCCGATGATGGTGAGTCGCACGTCGCTTTTGCCTTTTCGGGTGGAATGCCTCCGCGGAGACCAGCGCGGCGGCGCCGAGCCGGGCGTCTCCATGTTCTCCGTGTTACGGGTCTACCCCAATGACCGCTGCGGTGGTACCGAATGTGGCCCGCGTCTCACGCGGCCTGGATCACATGTGACCTGTTCCCAGAGCCGAACACTCCACGTTTTTCCTGCTCAAAGCCGATAAACGGGGGTCAGCGCCCGTTTCGGGCGAGTTGCCGCCCCTGCGCCACGAGCCGCCCCTTCACATCCCACAACTCCACGCTCTCGTCGAACCAGCCCCCGGCGGCGAGCCGGCTGCGGGCACGGAAGGCCAGGGGGCCCGGTTCGGGGGCGGCGCGCATGTGCCAGGTGAGCTCCACGGTGGGGGCCCACCTCCAGGAGTCGAGCACGGTGACCACCGGCGGGGTGGCGTCCACCGCCACGGGCAGGAAGTCGGCCGGGTCGGCGGGCGCGCCCTCGGCCGGGGCGGGCGCCAGGTGGCCGCTGAGCTCGGGGACCGGGTCCTCGACCTTGCCGGTCAGGGCCTTCCAGGAGTCCTCGGTGTAGTACTGCTCCAGCCGGCCGATGAACCCTTCCTCGCCGGTGACGCTGCGCCGGGGGTCGAACCGGCGGCACCGCTCGGGCGGGGCAACGGCCGGGGCGGGCCCGGCGTAGTCGGGTTCGGCGCCGGGGTCCAGGCGCGCGGCGGCGATGGTGCCGGTGACCAGGTCGCGCCCGCCCTGGCGCAGGGTGGTGCGCAGCGAGGTGACGGTGCGCCCGGTCTTGAGCGCCTCGGTGACCACCTCGGCCGGCCCCGGGGAGGCGGGGTGCAGGAAGTGGTAGGAGGAGGCGACCGGGTGCGGGTGGCCGGGCGCCCGCTGCAGGGCGGCGCGCTGCATGACGGCCATCAGGTAGCCGCCGTTGAGCGCGGTGCCGATGAGGAAGCCGGGGTCGAGGTCGGCGCGGTGGCGCCCGTCGTCGCCGGCGGCGACCCGGGTGGCGCGGTCCAAGCGTGACATGCGCCCCATTGAACCGAACGATGTTCGGAACGCGCCACCCGGGTGCGGGCTCAGGCCCAGAGCTGGCCCTCCAGCCGCTCCTCGGCCTCGGCCAGGGTGCCCTCGTAGGCGCCGGTGGACAGGTACTTCCACCCGCCGTCGGCGATGACCAGGGCGATGTCGGCCCGCTCGCCGGCCTTGGCCGCCTTGTCGGCCATGGCCAGCGCGGCGTGCAGGGCCCCGCCGGTGGAGATCCCGGCGAAGACGCCCTCGCGCTCAAGCAGCTGCCGGGTGCGGCGCAGGGCCGCGTCGGAGGGCACCGAGAAGCGGGTGGTGAGCACCTCGGCGTCGTAGAGCTCGGGGACGAACCCCTCGTCCAGGTTGCGCAGCCCGTAGACGAGCTCGCCGTAGCGCGGCTCGGCGGCGACGATCTTCACGTCGGGCCGGTGCTCGCGCAGGTAGCGCCCCACCCCCATGAGGGTGCCGGTGGTGCCCAGCCCCGCCACGAAGTGCGTGATCTCCGGCAGGTCCGCGAGCAGCTCGGGGCCGGTGGTCTCGTAGTGCGCGCGGGCGTTGGCGGGGTTGCCGTACTGGTAGAGCATGACCCAGTCGGGGTGGTCGGCGGCCATCCGCTTGGCCACCCGCACCGCCTCGTTGGATCCCCCCTCGGCCGGAGAGGAGTGCACCTCGGCGCCCCACATCCGCAGCAGCTGGCGCCGCTCGGCCGAGGTGTTCTCCGGCATCACGCAGACCATGCGGTAGCCGCGCAGGCGGGCGACCATGGCCAGGGAGATGCCGGTGTTGCCCGAGGTGGGCTCGAGGATGGTGCAGCCGGGCGTGAGCAGCCCGTCCTTCTCGGCCTGCTCGACCATGAAGAGGGCCGCCCGGTCCTTGACGGAGCCGGTGGGGTTGCGGTCCTCCAGCTTGGCCCACAGCCGCACGTCGGGGGCGGGTGAGAGGGCGGGCAGGCCGACCAGCGGCGTGCCGCCCAGGGAGTCCAGGAGCGAGTCGTGGCGCATGGCGGCTAGCGCATGCCGCCGGCGACCGCCGGAAGCACGGTGACGGTGTCGCCGTCGGCGACCTGCGCCTCGATCCCGCCGAGGAAGCGCACGTCCTCGTCGTTGAGGTAGATGTTGACGAACCGCCGCAGCTTGCCGTCCTGGACGAGCTTGTCGCCCAGCCCGGGGTGGCGGCGGTCCAGGTCGTCGATGAGCTCGGCGAGGGTGGCTCCGCTGCCCTCGACGGCCTTGGCGCCGTCGGTCAGGTTGCGCATGATCGTGGGGATGCGGACCTCGGTGGCCATGGTGTCTCCGTTCTCTGGTGTGGTCCCGGTCGTCGTCACCGGCGTCAACGGCGCTAGGCCCCGGCGGATTCCCCGCCCCCGGCCCGCCCTTCGACGATCTCCACGGGCTCCTCGGCGACCTCGCCGCCGGTGATCCGGAAGGAGCGGAACTCGGCGGTGTGCGGGTCGCGGGTGGAGACCAGCACGTAGTGCGCGCCGGGCTCGGAGGCGTAGGAGACGTCGGTCCGGGAGGGGTAGGCCTCGGTCGCGGTGTGCGAGTGGTAGATGACCACGGGCTCCTCGTCGCGGTCGTCCATCTCCCGCCAGACCTTCAGCTGCTCTTTGGAGTCGAAGCGGTAGAAGGTGGGCGAGCGCTCCGCGTTGGCCATCTCGACCATGCGCTCGGGCCGGTCGGACCCGAGGGGGCCGGCCACGATGCCGCACGCCTCGTCGGGGTGGTCGCGGCGGGCGTGCGCGACGATCCTGTCGCGGATCTCCCGGTTGATCCTCAGCATGGCCCTCAGCGTAGCCGAGAAATTATCCCTACCCACTCACTGGGTATGACTTTTTCGGCGGGCCGTGCCGCCCGCCGCCTCAGTGGCCCCCCATCAGGGCCTGGACCAGGGTCTCCTGCAGCCTGCCGAGCCACTCGTAGACGCCGAGCGCGGCCCGGTCGGAGGCGGCCTCGGCGCGCACCCGGGTGGCGCCGCCGTCCTCCTCCACGCCCAGCCGGGTGCCCAGCGCCAGCCGGACGTCGTTGAGCGCCTTGAGCCAGGCGTGCGCGTCGCCGGTGTCCAGCACCAGCTCGCCGCCGCCGGGGCCCAGGCCCTCCAGCCCCGCCATCACCGCCTCGGCGTTCTCCCGCTTGTGCCGGCGCAGGTCGCCCTCGGTGTAGCGGCGGAAGTCCCCGGCGGCCTCGCGGTCGCCGGTGTAGGCGTCCGGCAGCAGCCGGGCCAGCACCGGGTCCTCGGGCGTGCGGGAGGCGCCCCCGATGCCCACCAGGGCCTCCAGCGGGTCGCCCCCGTCCTCGGGGGGATCCACCAGCTCCAGCACGAGCGCGGCCATCGAGCGCAGCACCGCGGCCTCGTCGCGGTCCAGGCGGATGCGCACGCCGCCGCGCACGGCACGGAATCCGTCGGTCATCCGGCCACCCTATTCGTCGTGCTGCAGTGTCGCCCACAGGCCGTACTCGTGCAGCACCGACACGTCCCGCTCCATCTCCTCGCGGGAGCCGCTGGAGACGACGGCGCGCCCCTTGTGGTGCACGTCCAGCATCAGCTTGTGCGCCTTGGCCCTGGGGTAGCCGAAGACGGTCTGGAAGACGTAGGTGACATAGGACATGAGGTTCACCGGGTCGTTCCAGACGATCGTCACCCACGGCGTGTCGGGTCGCACGTCCTCGTCGGCCTCCGGCCGTTCCTGCTCGACCGGTGCCGGGGCGGTCCCCATGGGTCGCTCACCTCTCACGCTCTACCGGCGGTACCGGCTCCATTGTCCCACTGCGCGGCCCCACCGCACGGCACCGCTATTTTGGTACCGAGAGACACAAACTAGTCTGGATGCCCATGACCGACCACGCGAGCAGCGCCCTGCTCACCGACCGGTACGAGCTGACCATGCTGCAGGGGGCCCTGCGCAGCGGCGCGGCGCACCGGCGGGCCGTCTTCGAGATGTTCGCCCGCCGGCTGCCCGAGGCGCGCCGCTACGGCGTGGTCGCCGGCACCGGCCGGTTCCTGGAGGCGCTGCGCGACTTCCGCTTCGGCACCGCCGAGCTGGACTACCTCTCCGACGCCGGGGTGGTGGACGAGGCCACCCTGCAGTGGCTGGCCGACTACCGCTTCACCGGCGACGTGTGGGGCTACGGCGAGGGCGAGTGCTACTTCCCCGGCTCCCCCATCATGGTCGTCGAGGGCACCTTCGCCGAGGCGGTGCTGCTGGAGACCCTGGCGCTGTCGGTGTTCAACCACGACACCGCGATCGCCTCGGCGGCCTCCCGGATGGCCGTGGCCGCCCAGGGGCGGCCGATGATCGAGATGGGGTCGCGGCGCACCCACGAGGGCGCCGCCGTGGCCTCGGCCCGGGCCGCCTACATCTCGGGCTTCGCCAGCACCTCCAACCTGGAGGCGGGCCGCCGCTGGGGCGTCCCGACCGCCGGGACCAGCGCGCACGCCTTCACCCTGCTGCACGACAGCGAGCGGCACGCCTTCCAGGCGCAGCTGGACGCGCTGGGCCCGGGCACCACCCTGCTGGTGGACACCTACGACGTCGCCCGCGGCGTGGGCACCGCGGTGGAGCTGGCCGGGACCGGCCTGGGCGGGGTGCGGGTGGACTCGGGCGACCTGGCCGCCGAGGCGGCGCGGGTCCGCCGCCAGCTGGACGGGCTGGGCGCCTCCGACGCCCGGATCGTGGTCACCGGGGACCTGGACGAGTACGCCATCCAGGCGCTGGCGATCGCGCCGGTGGACGGCTACGGGGTGGGCACCGCGCTGGTGACCGGCTCCGGGGCGCCCACCGCCTCGCTGGTGTACAAGCTGGTGGCCCGGGCCCGCGGGACCGGGGACGGGGTGCCGCTGGAGCCGGTCGCCAAGCGGTCGGTCGGCAAGCCGAGCAAGGGCGGGCGCAAATGGGCCTCGCGCGCGGTCGGCGACGACGGCACCGCCACCGCCGAGATGGTGCACGACCACGACCCCGAGCCGCGCCCCGGGCTGCGGCCGCTGCTGCGCCGGCTGGTCGAGGGCGGCGAGGTCGTGGGCGCCGAGCCGCTGGAGGCGGCCCGCGAGCGGCACGCCCGGTCGCTGGCCGAGCTGCCGGCCGCGGCGCGCCGGATGTCGCGCGGGGAGCCCGCGCTGCCCACCGAGTTCCTGGGGAGGCCGTGATGAGCGCACCGGACGCACAGAGCACAGAGAGAACACAGCGGGCACTGATCGTCGTGGACGTGCAGAACGACTTCTGCGAGGGCGGCAGCATGGGGGTGGCCGGCGGCGCCGCCGTGGCCGGGGAGGTCTCGGCCCACATCGCCGCGCACCGGGACTCCTACGCCCACGTGGTGGCCACCCGCGACCACCACGTGGACCCGGGCGGCCACTTCTCCGCCGAGCCGGACTTCGTGGACAGCTGGCCGCCGCACTGCGTGGTGGGCACCGAGGGCGCCGAGTTCCACCGGGCCTTCGACACCGCGCCGGTGGAGGAGGTGTTCAGCAAGGGCGCCTACACCGCCGCCTACAGCGGCTTCGAGGGCGCGGCCGAGGACGGCCGGCCCCTGGAGGAGTGGCTGCGCGCGCACGGGGTCACGGAGGTGGACGTCGTGGGCATCGCCACCGACCACTGCGTGCGGGCCACGGCGGCCGACGCGGCCGCGGCCGGGTTCTCCACCCGGGTGCTGCTGAACCTGACGGCGGGGGTGTCCCGCGCGACCACCGACGCCGCCCTGCGGGAGCTGTCCGCCGGGGGCGTCGTCCTGCAGGGCGAGCCGGTGGTCGCCGCCTGAGGGCGCCTCAGTCGATGCCGATGGCGGCGCGGACCTTGGCCAGGGTGGCCCGGGCGCGCCGCCGCGCGCGCTCGGCCCCGGCGGCCAGGATCGCGTCGAGGTCGCTGTCGGGCTCCATCAGCGCGTCGTAGCGCTCGCGCATGGGGCCGAAGGTGGTGTTGAGGACCTCGAACAGCTCGTTCTTGAGCTCGCCCCAGCCCATGCCGCCCTCTTCCAGGCGCTTGCGGACGGCCGCGGTTCGCTCGGCGTCGGCGAAGTGCTCCAGCAGCTGGAACACGGCCGAGGTGTCGGGGTCCTTGGGGTCCTCCACCGGGGTGGAGTCGGTGGGGATGCGCCGCACCAGCTTCTTGAGCCTGTTCTCCGGCAGGAACAGCGGGATGTGGTTGTCGTAGGACTTGCTCATCTTCCGGCCGTCGATACCGGGGAGCAGGCTGGACTCCCCCTCGGGGTAGGCGCCCTCCGGGATCGGGAAGGCGTACCCGGCGCCGTAGAGGTGGTTGAAGGAGCCGGCGATGTCGGCGGTGTACTCGATGTGCTGGCGCTGGTCCCGGCCGACCGGGACCACGTCGGCCTCCATCACCAGGATGTCGGCGGCCATCAGGACGGGGTAGTTGAACAGGCCCATGTTGACGCCGGCGTCCAGGTCCTCGGCGCCGGACTCGGCGTTGCGGTCCCGGGCGGCCTTGTAGGCGTGGGCGCGGTTCATCAGGCCCTTGGCGGTCACCGCGCCGAGCACGGTGGTCAGCTCGAAGACCTCGGGCACGTCGGACTGCCGGTAGAGCACGGTGCGCTCGGGGTCCAGACCGCAGGCGAGCCACGTGGCGGCGACCGACCGGACGTCGTGGCGGAGCCTCTCGGGGTCCCGGACCGAGTTGAGCGCGTGGTAGTCGGCGAGGAAGTACATGCTGTCGTGCTCGCGCGCCGCGTCCAGGGCGGGCTTGATGGCCCCGATGTAGTTGCCGAGGTGCGGCATCCCCGACGTCTGGATGCCGGTCAGGTAGGTCTTGGTCGCTGCCATGGCCCCGAGTCTAGGACACCCCCTGAGCGCCGTGCCCGGCGCGGAAGGCGTACCAGTGGGCGGCCATCCGCTCGGCCTGGCCGTCGGTGAACTCGCTCATGCAGGCGTCGTCGCTGTAGTTCATGAAGTTGCGCACGGGGTCGGAGCCGGGACGGGCGGGGCAGGTGTCGCGGCCGACCGGGCAGCCGGAGGCCTGCTCGCGCTCGTAGGGGGTGTCTCCGACGTAGTCCCCGGGCCAGGAGCAGCCGTTCTGGAAGGTGTGGAAGAGCCCGAGCCAGTGCCCGGCCTCGTGGGTGGCGGTGTGGCCGCGGTCGAAGTGCTCGCGGGCGCCGCCGGGGACGGTGCGGTGGTCCACGACGACGCCGTCGCCGCCGGGGTCCTCGGAGTAGTCCTGGGGGAAGGTCGAGCGGCCGAGCACCCCGCGCCCCAGGTCGGCGGTGAAGAGGTTGAGCGTCTCGGGCCCGCCCCGGCGCATCTCGGCCCGCTCCCGGGCGCCCTGCCCGGCGATGGTGGAGAACAGCCGGTCGTCGACGGTGCGGACGGTCTCCTCCAGCTCGAAGTCGAAGCCGGTGTCGGCGCCGCCGTAGCCGCCCCCGAAGGCCCGGTCCAGCACCCGGACCTGCTCGCGGACGGTGTCGGCGGACAGGTCCCCGGTCCCGTCGGAGGCGCTGACCACGTGCACCACCACGGGCACGGTGCGGCGCTCCCGGTGGGCCGACTGCGGCACCCGGGCCTCGCGGAGCTCACGCTCGTACTCGGCGGCCTGCTCGGGGGTGACGTGGCCGTCGCGGCCGCCGTCCCCCCCGCCGGTGCGGCACTCCTCGGCGGCCTCCGGTGCGTCCTGGCCAGCGCTCCCCTGCCCTGTGCTCCCCTGCCCGGCGGCGCCCAGCAGGGCGGCCAGGGCCGCGGCGCAGACCGCCAGCCCGGCACCGGTGCGGCCGATCCTCTTCACACATTGCCCCATGGCGCGGAACGTATCCGTTCGACCACTTTGGGTGGTTGTGGCGCGCGGGCCCGGTTCGCCGCCCTTGCCGGGTGTTTACCGGCCGATGGGCTCAGGTGCCCCCGGTGGCCCAGGTGCGGATCTTGGCGATGCGCTGCTCGATCTGCTCGGGCGAGGCCTGGGCGATGGGCGGCCCGCCGCAGGCGCGGCGCAGCTCGTTGTGGATCATCCCGTGCGGCCGGCCGGTGCGGTGGTGCCAGGCGCCCACCAGCCCGTTGAGCTCCTTGCGCAGCGCGGCCACCCGCTCGTGCTCGGGGGCGCCGTCCGACTGCTCCTGCTCCTGCCGGGGCGGCCTGCGCTCGCCGGCCCGCTGGTCGGCCTTGCGCTTGCGCAGCAGCTGGGCCACCTGCTCGGGCTCCAGCAGCCCGGGCAGCCCCAGGAAGTCCTCCTCCTCGGGCGAGTCGGGGGTGCCGCCGCCGAACTCCGAGCCGTCGTAGAGCACCCGGTCGAACTCGGCGGAGGCCTCCATCGTCTCGAAGGGCAGCTCCTCCCCCGCGTCGGGGGTGTCCCGCTTCTTGCGGGCCTCGTCCAGCTCCCGCCCCTCGGGGTCGAACTCCTCGCCCTCCTTCAGCGGCCGGTCCAGGGCGTGGTCGCGCTCGCGCTCCATCTCCCCGGCCAGCTCCAGCAGGGTGGGCACCGAGGGCAGGAAGACCGAGGCCACCTCTCCGCGCCGCCGGGACCGCACGAAGCGCCCCACCGCCTGGGCGAAGAACAGCGCGGTGCTGGTGGAGGTGGCGTAGACCCCCACCATCAGCCGCGGCACGTCCACGCCCTCGGAGACCATGCGCACCGCGACCATCCAGCGCTCGTCGGACTCGGCGAAGCGGGAGATCTTCTTGCTCGCGGTGGGGTCGTCGGAGAGCACGACCGTGGCGCCCTGGCCGGTGATCTTGCGCAGGATGCGCGCGTAGGCGCGGGCGTTCTCGTGGTCGGTGGCGATGACCAGGCCCCCGGCGTCGGGGCTGGAGTGGCGCACCTCGGTCAGCCGCCGGTCGGCGGCGGCCAGGACCTTCTTGATCCAGTCGCCCTTGGGGTCCAGCGCGGCCTTCCAGGCCTGGGACAGGGCGTCCTGGGTGAGCGGCTCGCCCAGGCGGGCGGCGAGCTCGTCGCCGGCCCGGGTGCGCCAGCGCATCTCCCCGGAGTAGGCCATGAACAGCACCGGCCGCACGACGCCGTCGGTCAGGGCCGGGGTGTAGCCGTAGTTGTAGTCCCAGGAGCAGCGGCGGATCCCCTGGCCGTCCTGGACGTAGTCCACGAACGGGATGGGGTTGACGTCGGACCGGAAGGGGGTGCCGGTCAGCGCCAGGCGCCGGGCGGCCGGGTCGAAGGCCTCGCGCACCGCCTCGCCCCAGGACAGGGCGTCGCCGGCGTGGTGCACCTCGTCGAAGACGACCAGCGTGCGGCGCGCCTCGGTGCGGTTGCGGTGCAGCATCGGGTGCGCCGCCACCTGGGCGTAGGTCACCGCCGCCCCGGTGTACTGCCGGCCCAGCGCCCCCTGGCCGTTCTTGAAGTCGGGGTCGATGGCGATCCCGAACCGCGCGGCGGCCTCGGCCCACTGCTTCTTCAGGTGCTCGGTCGGGCACACGATGGTCACCGAGCGCACCGCGTGCCGCGCCAGCAGCTCCGCGGCGAGCGTCAGCGCGAAGGTCGTCTTGCCCGCGCCCGGCGTGGCCACCGCCAGGAAGTCCCTGGGGTCTCTGCGGAAGTACTCCTCGAACGCCTCCCGCTGCCATTGGCGCAGCCCGGCGAGGCGCTCCCCCGTGCTCGTCTGCAGAACCGTCATTCGGCCGTTCCCCTGTTGCTCACCCGGACGAGGGTATCCGAGGCGGGGAGGTCAGCCGCCTGCCCCCGCGCCGGTGTCGACGGCACCGTCGTTGAACGGCATGTAGGGGTCGGCCCAGGGGAAGACGACGTACCAGAGCAGCCAGGCGGCTCCGGCCAGCAGCGCGAGCGCCAGGACGAGCTTGACCGGGACCGGGCCCGGGAGCAGCCGCCAGATCAGTCCGTACACCGGGTCACTCCCCCTCTTCGGCGTCGTCCGGCGCCATGTGCTCGATGGACTCGGGCATGCCCTCGTCCTTGGGCCGGGTGTCGGTCAGCTCGGCGTGCACGATCAGCCGGTGGGTGTTGTTGAGCTTGGGCGCGCAGGTGGTCAGGGTGAGCAGCGCGCGCTGGGGGTCGTCGTTGTTCTCCGGGTCGAAGGGGTCGGGGTCGACCACGTCGACCTGGTCGGGTGTGACGACCTCCTCCTCGATGACCTCGTAGGTGTAGAAGTTCTCCGCGTCCTCCAGGACCAGCGGGTCACCGTCGGAGAGCTGGTCGAGGTCCCAGAAGATGCCCGAGGTGCGGTGCCCGGCCACGGCGTAGTTGCCCAGCTCGCCGGCGGAGGCGGCGTCGCCCCCCGCGACGTCGTCGTCGGTGTAGCGGCCGGGGCTGTAGCGGATGTCCTCGGGCTGGACCCCGTTGACCACGACCCACTCCAGGTCCAGTCCGGGGATGTACAGCCGGCTGTCGGCCGAGCCGGGCAGCGGCTCGGAGTCGGGGCCCTTGGGCTCCTCCCAGGCCTGCTGCAGGTCGTTGTCGAGCCCCTGCTGCTCCCGGTCGGTCTCCATCTGCTTGCCGTAGATCTGGTACACGGCGAAGAAGAGCATGACGACCCCGGCGGTGAACAGCAGCTCGCCGAAGCCGCGCAGGATCCCCCGGGCGACATCGCCCGCGCTCACCCCGCGGCGCCTGCGGCGGCGTCCGCGCCCGCCCGAGCCGTGCGCCCCGGACCTCCGGCGGGCCCCCCGCTCACGCTCGCTCGTGGAAACCATGCGACCTACCTGACCTACCCGTCGTCACCGTCCCTAGGGAGCGTATCCTGCCCCACCCGCCCCCGGGGGCGCAGATCCCCTCAGCGGCGGGCGGTCCGGGCGGCGGCGGCCGGATGCGGCCAGGTCAGGAGGTCATCTCCTCGTAGATCTCCTTGCACTCGGGGCAGACCGGGAACCTCTTGGGGTCGCGGTTGGGGACCCAGACCTTGCCGCACAGGGCGATCACCGGTGCGCCGGTCACCGCGCTCTCGGTGATCTTCTCCTTCTGCACATAGTGCGCGAAGCGCTCGCGGTCCCCGTCGTCGTGCGAGATGTCGGGCCGGGTCTCGCTCTCGGGGACGACCTTGTTCAGCACATCCGTGGCCATGGTTGCCTCACACCTCCTGCGTCTGACGTCCACCGTATCGCCGCGCGGGGGGTGTCAGTTCATTCCGGGGTCGTCGGGCAGCGTCGCGACCAGCGCCAGGTCGCCGCCCTGGCGGCGCAGCACCCGGGGCCACAGCGTGGCCGGGTCGGCCGAGAACACGTCCTCGGCCAGGGCGGGCAGCACGTACCAGGCGCCCTCGTCGATCTCGCCGGCCAGCTGGCCCCGGTCCCACCCGGCGTAGCCGGCGAAGACCCGCAGGCGGCCCAGGGCGCCGCCGAGGATCTGCGGGGGCGCGTCCAGGTCGACCACGCCCAGCCCCTCGGGGACCGGCGGCCCCTCGCCGGGGGCCTCGAGCCGGCGCCAGCCGGGCGGCTCCTCGGCCCCGCCGGGCACCCCCAGGGCCAGCCCGGCGCCCTCGCCGACCGGGCCGCCGGCGAACATCACCGGCGGGTCGGTGGCGAAGGCGCCCCAGTCGTGCAGCACCTCGGCCACCGGCAGCCGGGAGGGCCGGTTGACGACGACGCCGAGCGTGCCCTCGGCGTCGTCGTCGACGACCAGGACGACCGTGCGGCGGAAGTGGGGGTCCTCCAGCGCGGGCGCGGCCACCAGCAGCCGCCCGGTCAGGTGGTCAGGGTCCATACCCGACTGTCTACCCGGTGCCCGGCGCGCCCGCACGGGTCCGCCCCGCCCGGTCCGCCCGGTCCGCCCGGTCCTGGGCTCAGTCCCGGGCTCAGTCCTCGGCCCGGCCGTGGCCGGAGCGCACCGCCACCTCGCGCACCGCGGCGGCCACGTCCTTGGACAGGTCGGTGTGGAAGACGCTGGGGATGATGTAGTGCGGGCCCAGCTCGTCGTCGGTGACGGCGTCGGCGATGGCGTCGGCCGCGGCGACCATCATGTCGGAGTCGACGTGGTGGCTCTGGGCGTCCAGCAGGCCGCGGAAGAAGCCGGGGAAGACGAGCACGTTGTTGATCTGGTTGGGGTAGTCGCTGCGGCCGGTGGCCACCACCGCGGCGTGCAGCCGGGCCACGTCCGGGTCGACCTCGGGGTCGGGGTTGGCCAGCGCGAAGATGATCGCGTCCTCGTTCATCTCGGCGACGTCCGCGCCGCCGAGCACGTTGGGCGCCGAGACCCCGATGAACACGTCGGCACCGGACACGGCGCCCTTGAGGTCGCCCTCGTACCCCTCGGGGTTGGTGTTGGCGGCGATCCACCCCAGGTTGGCGTCGAGGTCGTCGCGGCCCTGGTGGATCGCGCCGTGCACGTCGCAGACCACCACATGCTTGGCGCCGGCGTGCATGAGCAGCTTGAGGATGGCGGTGCCGGCGGCACCGGCGCCCGACATCGCCACCCGCACCTCGGCCAGGTCCTTGCCGACCACCCGCAGCGCGTTCTTCAGCGCCGCCAGCACCACGATGGCGGTGCCGTGCTGGTCGTCGTGGAAGACCGGGATGTCGAGCAGCTCGCGCAGGCGCGCCTCGACCTCGAAGCAGCGGGGCGCGGAGATGTCCTCCAGGTTGACGCCGCCGAAGCCGGGGGAGATGACCTGGACGGTGCGCACGATCTCGTCCACGTCCTGGGTGCCCAGGGCGATGGGCCAGGCGTCGATGTCGGCGAAGCGTTTGAACAGCGCCGCCTTGCCCTCCATCACCGGCATCGAGGCCTCGGGGCCGATGTTGCCCAGGCCGAGCACGGCCGAGCCGTCGGTGACCACGGCGACGCTGTTGCGCTTGACGGTCAGCCGGCGGGCGTCGGCGGGGTTGGCCGCGATGGCCTGGGAGACCCGGGCGACGCCGGGGGTGTAGGCCATGGACAGCTCGTCGCGGTTGCGCAGCGGCACCTTCGACTTCATCTCGATCTTGCCGCCGAGGTGCATCAGGAAGGTGCGGTCGCTGACCTTGTGGACGACGACGCCCTCCACCGCGCCGAGGGCGTCCACGATGGACTGGGCGTGGTCGGTGTCGCGGGCCGCGCACGTGACGTCGATGCGGATCCGCTCGTGGCCGGCCTGGGCCACGTCCAGCGCCGTGATGACGCCTCCCACATGCTCGACCGCGCTGGTCAGGCCGCCGACCGCACTGCCGTGCCCGTCGACCTCCAGGCGGACGGTTATGGAATAGGAGACGCTGGGAAGGGTGGCCACGTACAACTCCTCTGTGTCACAAGTGGTCTGCGCCACGGCCCGCCGGGGCTCATCCGGCGCGCCGGCGGCACCGCCGGGCGGCCTGGCTGGGTGGACCACCCGGTGGCTCCCGGTGCCCGGGCGCACCCTTCATGGTGCCACCGCCGCAGATCAAACGGTGCACCGCACTACATTTGCGGTGCCCGCTCCCGGGCCAGGCGGTCGATCACCTCGACGCAGGCGGGCAGTGGCAGCGCCGTGGCGTCCAACACGAGGTGGTACAGGGCGGCGTCAGCCGGGTCGACCCGGTAGAAGCGGCGCACGTAGGCGCTGCGCGCGCGGTCGTTGGCCTCCAGGTCGCGCATCCGCGGCGGCCCCCCGCCCTCCTCGCGGCCCTCGCCGGAGGCGCGGGCCTGGGCGAGGCGCCGGTCCTTGGGGCCGTCCAGGCGCACGTGCAGGGCGCCGGGCCGGTCGGCGAGCACCACCGCGCCGGCGCGCCCCAGGACCACTCCCCCGGTGTCGGCGACCCGGCCCAGGACCTCCTCGGTGCGGTCGACGAACTCCTGGTCGTAGAGGATGCGCCCCTCGGCGTCGGAGGGCGTGACGTAGGCCGGGTCGACGCTGCCCAGGGTGACGGTGGGCAGCCGCGCGGCGCTGGCCAGCAGCCGTTCGAAGCCGGTGGGGGCGCGGTCGTCGTGGCGCAGCGCGTCCTCCAGGGAGCAGCCGATCTCCTCGGCGACCGCGCCCGGGACGGCCCGGTCCACGAAGGGCACGCCGAGGCGCTCGGCGACGGCCGGTCCCACCGTGCCGCCGCCGGCGCCGAAGGTCGCCGAGATCGTCACCAGATACGGCATGACCTGGTTCTACCCGCGCCGGGGCGGGTCGGAACGGCTCAGAACAGCGCCGCGGTGAGCTGCCGCCGCGCCTTGGAGACCACCGGGTCGGCGGCCGGCAGCACCTCGAACAGCGACAGCAGGTGCTTGCGCACCCGGTCGCGGTCCTCGTCGCGGGTGTTCTTGACCAGGGTGATGAGCCGGTTGAAGGCGTCCTCCACCTTCTGGCCGTACATGTCGATGTCGGCGACCCGGATCTGGGCGTCGACGTCGCCGGGGTCGTCGGCGGCGGCCTTGCGGGCCGCGGCGGCGTCCACCCCGCGCAGCCGGCGGATCAGCCGCACCTGGGCCAGCCGCTGCCGGGCGTGCTCGTTCTTGGGGTCGGACTCCAGCGCCTTGGCGTAGACCTGCTCGGCGGCGTCGAAGTCGTCGCGCTGCAGCGCCTCCTGGGCCTCGGCGTCGACCGGGTCGACCTGCTCGGCCCCGGCGGCCTCCTCGCCGGGCTCGCCCTCCGGGCCGAGCCCGGTGTACTCGGGGGGCAGCACGTTCTGGTTGCGCAGCTCCTCGAAGACCTGGGAGAGCCAGTCGCGCAGCTGGGCCTCGGTGGCCG
The DNA here is from genome assembly GCF_000341205.1 of Nocardiopsis baichengensis YIM 90130. Classification (NCBI taxonomy): domain Bacteria; kingdom Bacillati; phylum Actinomycetota; class Actinomycetes; order Streptosporangiales; family Nocardiopsidaceae; genus Nocardiopsis; species Nocardiopsis halophila. The sequence goes on from NZ_ANAS01000022.1 coordinate 18,788, forward strand.
GCCCCGTCGGACCGGGCACCACCTGGCCGCCGATGACCAGGGCGACCATGGGGGCGGCGGGCACCCGCAGGGCCTGGGCGAGCTGCGGGCTGGCCTGCACGTCGACCTTGGCCACGGCCCACTGGCCGCCCGCGGCCACGGCCAGCCGGTCGACGGCCGACTCGACCTGGGCGGACTGCTCGGAGGAGGACTGCAGCACGGCCAGCACGACCGGCGCGCTCATCGAGCGCTGCAGGACCTCATCCTGGAAGTTGTTCTCGTCGACGTCGATCGCGTACGGGTTGGCGGTTCCCGAGGAGCGCTCGGCCTCCCGCTTGGCCTCGCGTTCCATGGCGGCCTTGCGCGCCCCGAGGTCGACCGCGCCCTGCATGGAGTAGTCCGATGGCTGCATGCCTCCATCCTGCCCCATCTAGAAGCGCGGATCCTCCACATAGGTGCCGAACTCCCGGCCCATCGTGCCGCAGATCTCCCCGAGGGTGGCCTCGGCCCGGGCGGCGTCCAGGATGAGCGGGACGAGGTTGGGGGCGTCCGGGTCGCGCACCGCCTCCAGCAGCCGGTCCAGGGCGGCCCGGACGGCGTCGCCGTCCCGGCGCTCCCGGCGCTCGGTGAGCGCGCGCACCTGGTCGCGCTCGACCTCGTGGCTGATCCGCAGGATGTCGACCTCGCCCGAGACGGTGGAGGTGGCGGCGTTCACGCCCACGATGCGCTTGTCGCCCTTCTCCAGGGCCTGCTGGTAGCGGAACGCGGACTCGGCGATCTCGGCGCTGAACCAGCCGCTGTGGATCCCGGCCAGGATGCCGGAGGTGACCGGCCCGACGGCGTGCTCGGCGTCCTCGCCGCCGCCCATCTCGATGATCTTGGCGAAGACCCGCTCGGCCTCGGCCTCCATCCGGTCGGTGAGGGCCTCGACGTAGTAGGAGCCGCCGAGCGGGTCGGCGACGTTGGCCACGCCGGTCTCCTCCATGAGCACCTGCTGGGTGCGCAGGGCGATCTCGGCGGACTGCTCGGTGGGCAGGGCCAGGGTCTCGTCCAGGGCGTTGGTGTGCAGCGAGTTGGTGCCGCCCAGCACGGCCGAGAGCGCCTCGGTGGCGGTGCGCACCACGTTGTTGTAGGGCTGCTGCGCGGTGAGCGAGACCCCGGCGGTCTGGGTGTGGAACCGCAGCCACTGCGCCTTGGGCGAGGCGGCGCCGAAGCGGTCGCGCATCCAGCGCGCCCAGATGCGGCGGGCGGCGCGGAACTTGGCGACCTCCTCGAAGAAGTCGATGTGGGCGTCGAAGAAGAAGGACAGCCCGGGGGCGAAGACGTCCACGTCCAGGCCGCGGGACAGGCCCAGCTCGACGTAGCCGAACCCGTCGGCCAGGGTGAAGGCCAGCTCCTGGGCGGCCGTGGCCCCGGCCTCGCGGATGTGGTAGCCCGAGACCGACAGGGGCTTGAAGGCGGGGATGTTCTCCGCGCAGTACTCCATCAGGTCGCCGATGAGGCGCAGGTGGGGCTCGGGCGGGTACAGCCACTCCTTCTGGGCGATGTACTCCTTGAAGATGTCGGTCTGCAGGGTGCCGTTGAGCGCGGACAGGTCGGCGCCCTGGCGCTCGGCCGCGGCCAGGTACATGCAGAAGGCGGGCACGGCGGGGCCGCTGATGGTCATCGAGGTGGTGATGTCCTGCAGCGGGATGCCGTCGAACAGCGCGTCCATGTCACAGGTGGAGTCCACGGCGACGCCGCAGTGGCCCACCTCGCCCAGGGCGATGGAGGCGTCGGAGTCGTACCCCATCAGGGTGGGCATGTCGAAGGCCACCGAGAGCCCGCCGCCGCCGGCGTCCAGGATCATCTTGTAGCGCTCGTTGGTCTGGCGCGCGTTGCCGAACCCGGCGAACTGGCGGATGGTCCAGGGGCGGCCGCGGTAGCCGGTGGGGTGCAGCCCGCGGGTGTAGGGGAACTCCCCGGGCCAGCCGATCCGCTCGAAGCCGGGCACGCTCGCCCCTTCGGGCGGGCCGTAGACCGGCTCGACCTCCTGCCCGGACAGGGTGGTGAAGTCGGCGTCGCGCTTGCGGGCGGAGTCGTAGCGGCGCTGCCAGCGCTCCCGCCCGGCCTCGATCTGGTCACTGGTCGCCATACCGACGATAGTAGGACTTCCAACTAATTTTCGATAGGGGCGCGCCGGGAACGGGCGCGCCGGGGCCGCCCGGGCGTCACTCCCCGGGGTCGGGGAAGTCGCCGAAGCCCACCCGCAGCTTGACGAAGGAGCGGTGCATCTCCTCCAGCTCCTCGCCGGTGTAGCCCTCCAGCCCGAAGTCCATGTCCAGCAGGTCGCGGGTGGCGTGCTCGACGACCTCGCGCCCGGCGGCGGTGATCTCGGCCAGGGTGCCGCGCCCGTCGCTGGGGTTGGGCAGGCGGCGGACCAGCCCCTGGCGCTCCAGCCGGTCGATGGTGTTGGTGACGCTGGTCGGGTGCACCATGAGGCGCTCGCCGATCTTGCCCAGGGGTAGGGCGCCGGTGTGGCTGAAGGTCAGCAGCACCAGGGCCTCGTAGCGGGCGAAGGTGAGCTCGTAGGGCTTGAGCGCGGCGTCCAGGCGCCCGATGAGGATCTGCTGGGCGCGCATGACCGAGGTGACCGCGGCCATGGCGGGCGAGGCGCCCCAGCGGCGCGTCCAGTTCTCGTGCGCGCGCTCGATCGGGTCGAACGGCAGATTAAGCGGGTTTCCCACCCGGCCACTGTAGCGACCCGCCCCTGGGAGCATGCCCGGACGGCCTTGTCCAGGGGGGCTGTGCGGCCGGATCCGGCCCGCGGGGGCCGGTCCAGTACACAGGCGCCCGCGGGCCGGGACCGCAAGCGGCCCGGTCCACCCGTGAACCGCCCCACCGCCCCCCGCGGCGCGAATTTCCCGGCGCGGACTCCTTGTCCCGGCGAAAACTAATAGTTAACTTTCCTAAAAATTAGCCCCGACAGTGAGGACACCCCCATGTCCGCGAGACCCCCCGCACGGGGGCGGATCCGGCCCCGCGGCTGGATCGCGGCGGCCGCCGCCGCGCTGACCGCCCTTCCGCTCGCCCTGTCGACCGCCCCCGCCTCGGCCGACGCTCCCGCGGCCGCCCCCGAGGGCGTCACGGTCGTCTACACCGAGGGCTCCTCCTGGGAGACCGGCTACAGCGGCCAGTTCACCATCGACAACGCCTCCGGCACCGAGCTGTCCGACTGGACGATCGAGGTCGCACTGCCGGACGGCGCCGAGATCACCAGCCTGTGGAACGCCGAGATGAGCAGGTCCGGCGCCGACTACACGCTCACGCCGCCGAGCTGGGGGGCGCCCGTCCCGGCCGGCGGGACCTACCAGATCGGCTTCAACGGCTCGCTGTCCGCCGGCGCCACCGAGACCGCGCCGGTCTCCTGCACCGTCAACGGCTCGCCGTGCGCGGGCGGGCCCGGCGAGGACGACACCGAGGCGCCGACCGCGCCCGAGGGGCTGTCGGTCTCCGGGACCACCTCCAGCAGCGTCGGGCTGTCCTGGGACGCCTCCTCCGACAACGTGGGCGTGGCCGGGTACGAGATCCTCTCCGGAGGGGAGCCGGTGCGCACCGTCATCGGCGACACCGCCTCGGGCACCGTCTCCGGCCTGGACCCCGACACCGAGTACACCTTCGCCGTACGCGCCTTCGACGACGCGGGCAACCGGTCCGACCCCAGCGGCGAGGTGACCGCCCGCACCGCCGAGGGGGGCGACCCCGGCGGCCCCGACGAGGGCAAGCGGGTCGGCTACTTCACCCAGTGGGGCATCTACGACCGCGGCTACCTGGTGAAGGACGTCGACACCAGCGGCACGGCCGAGCGGCTGACCCACATCAACTACGCCTTCGCCAACATCAACGACAACGGCCAGTGCTTCCAGGCCAACCAGCTCGGCGAGGGCGACGCCTGGGCCGACTACGGCCGCTCCTTCCGCGCCGACGAGAGCGTGGACGGGGTGGGCGACACCTGGGACCAGGACCTGCGCGGCAACTTCAACCAGCTGCGCGAGCTCAAGGAGAAGCACCCGCACCTGAAGGTGAACCTGTCGATCGGCGGGTGGACCTGGTCCAAGAACATCTCGGACGCGGCGAGCACGCCGGAGTCGCGGGAGCGGATGGCCTCCTCGTGCATCGACATGTTCCTGCGCGGCAACCTGCCGGCGTTCGACGGCGCGGGCGGCCCCGGGTCGGCCTACGGCGTGTTCGACGGCATCGACCTGGACTGGGAGTGGCCGGCCTCGGAGGGCCACCCGGACAACGTGTGGAAGCCCGAGGACAAGCAGAACTTCACCGCGCTGGTCGGCGAGTTCCGCTCCCAGCTCGACGCCCTGGAGACCGAGACCGGGCGCGCCTTCGAGCTGACCTCCTTCATGCCGGCCGACCCGGCGAAGGTGGAGGCCGGGTTCGAGGTCGACAAGATCATGCCGGACTTCGACTTCATCACCCTGCAGGGGTACGACTACCACGGGGCCTGGGAGGAGACCACCGCCCACCAGTCCAACCTGGTGGTCTCCCCTGACGACCCGAGCGAGCCGGAGCGGCTGTTCAGCGGGGAGGTGGCGCTGGACGCCTGGACCTCGCGCGGGGCGTCCCCCGAGGACATCGTGATGGGCGTGCCCTTCTACAGCCGCGGATGGACCGGTGTGGAGCCGGGCCCGAACGGCGACGGGATGTTCCAGTCCTCGACCGGCGCGGCCCCCGGGACCTATGAGGACGGCATCGAGGACTGGAAGCGGCTGAAGGACCTGCCGGGCCAGGGGTACACCCTGCACCGCGACGAGCAGGCCGGCGCCGCCTGGATCTACGACGGCACCACCCTGTGGACCTTCGACGACGAGACCGAGATGCGCCGCAAGGCCGACTGGATCAACGGCCAGGGCCTGGGCGGGGCCATGGTGTGGTCGCTCGACGGCGACGACTCCCAGGGAACGCTGATGCGGTCGCTGGACGGCTCGCTGGCCTGAGCGGTTGTGCAGCGCGGAACCTCCGTTGACCGGCGCCGAATCAAATAGTTAAGTTTCCTAAAAATTCGGCACGAGAAGTGGAGAACCCCCCGCATGCGCTCTGCTCGACTCGCCCCGGCGGCAGGGGCGGCCGCGGCCGCCCTGCTGCTGGTGCCCCTGTCCCCCGGGACGGCGCACGCCGCCCCGGGGGAGGGGGCCTCCCCCACCGCCGTGCACACCGAGAACGCCCGGTGGCCCGGCGGCTACCAGGCCCAGATCACCATCACCAACCCCGGCGCCGAACCGCTGGAGGACTGGAGCCTGGAGTTCGAACTCCCCGAAGGCGCCGAGGTCCACCAGATGTGGAACGCGGAACTGGCCGAACCGGAGGGCTCCGGCGGCGGCTACACCGCCGCCCCGCCGCACTGGGGCGCCGACGTCCCGCCCGGCGGCAGCTACACCTTCGGCTACAACGGCCGCTACGACGGGGACGGCCCCACCGACCCGGTCTCCTGCACCCTCGACGGCGCCCCCTGCACCGACGGCGGGAACGGCGGGGAGGACCCCGAGTACCGCCAGGTCGGCTACTTCACCCAATGGGGCGCCGACGACAAGGACTTCCACGTCAAGTCGCTGGAGACCACCGGCCAGGCCGACAAGCTCACCCACGTCAACTACGCCTTCGCCAACCTCGACGAGGACGGCCGCTGCTTCGCCAGCGACACCGAGGGCGAGGGCGAGGCGCTCTCCGACTACGGCCGCGCCTACACCGCCGAGAACAGTGTCGACGGGGTCGCCGACGACCCGGACCAGCCGCTGCGGGGCAGCTTCAACCAGCTGCGCAAGCTCAAGGAGCGCCACCCCGGGCTGAAGGTGTCGATCGCCCTGGGCGGCTGGGAGTGGTCCACCCACTTCTCCAACGCCGCGCTCCCGGAGAACCGCGAGGAGGCGGTGGCCTCCTGCGTCGACATGTTCCTGCGCGGGAACCTGCCCGAGCGCAACGGCGCCGGCGGCGAGGGCGCCGCGGCGGGCCTGTTCGACGGCATCGACCTGGACTGGGAGTGGCCGGCCACGCCGGGGGCGCCCGGCAACGTCGTCCGCCCCGAGGACAAGGAGAACTTCACCGCCCTGGTCGCCGAGTTCCGCGAGCAGATGGACGGACTCGGGGAGGAGACCGGGCAGGACTACCTGCTGACCTCGTTCATGCCGGCCAACACCGGCGCGATCGACGCCGGCTACGAGGTGCCCGCCCTGATGGAGGACCTGGACTTCATCAACGTGCAGGGCTACGACCTGACCGGCGCCTGGAACCCCTCCACCGGGCACCAGTCCAACGTGCGGACGGCCGAGGGCGACCCGGCCGCCGAACCGCGCTCCTACGAGACCGTGGTCGGCCAGTGGGTGGACCGCGGGGCCGACCCCGAGGACATCGTGATGGGCGTGCCCTTCTACGGGCGCGGCTGGCAGGGCGTGGAGCCGGGCCCCGACGGCGACGGGCTCTGGCAGCCGGCCGACGGCGCCGCCCCCGGGCCGCGCGACCCCGGCTACAACGACTACAACGTGCTCAAGGAGATGGCCGCCTCCGAGGAGTTCACCGTGTACCGGGACGACCACGCCGGCACGGCCTGGATCTACGACGGCGACCAGTGGTGGAACTACGACGACGCCGCGGCGATCTCCCAGAAGACCTCCTGGGCCCGCGAGTACGGGCTGGGCGGCGCCATGGTGTGGTCGCTGGACGGCGACGGCGCCGAGGGCGAGCTGATGTCGGCCCTCGACGGCGAGCTCAACGGCCGCTGAGGCGGCCGCGGGACCCGGGGCGCCGCCGACGGGAGACGGCGGCGCCCCGCCTATCATCGGGCCCATGACCGCGATCACCGTGCGGGCCTCGGACTTCCCCGGGTTGGACGCCGCCGACCTCTACGCCCTGCTGCGCCTGCGCGTCGACGTGTTCGTCGTCGAGCAGAAGTGCCCCTACCCCGAGCTCGACGGCCGCGACACCGAGCCCGGCACGCTCCACCTGTGGGCGTGCCGGGAGGACGACCCCTCGGCCGTCCTGGGGTACCTGCGGGTGCTGGAGGAGGACGGCGGGGCCGCGCGCATCGGGCGCGTCGCAACGGCGGAGCAGGCGCGCGGCCGCGGGGTGGCCGGCCGGCTGATGGAGGCCGCCCTGGAGCACATCGGGCCGCGCGAGGCGCTGCTGGACGCCCAGGCCTACGCCGCCGGCCTCTACACGCGCTACGGCTTCGCGCAGGAGGGCCCCGAGTTCCTGGAGGACGGCATCCCCCACGTTCCTATGCGCCGTTCAGCGCCTTGAGGAGATCGTCGGCCGCCGCATAGGGGTCGGCCCCGCCGACGACGTCGTCGGCCAGGCGGTCCAGCGCGCCGTGGCCGTGGACGTCGGCCAGCCGCTCGCGCAGCGCCTTCATCGCGATCGCCTCGACCTCCTCGCGCGCGCGGGCGCGCCGCCGCCGGGCCAGCTCCCCCGAGGCGTGCAGGTACTCGGCGTGCTTGTCCAGGTGCTCCAGCAGCTCATCGAGGCCCTCGCCCTTGGCGGCCGCGGTACTGGCCACGGGCGGCTTCCACTGCCCGGTCTCCCGCTCGGCCATGGCCACCATCTGGCGCAGGTCGCGCACGGTGGCCCGGGCGCCCTCCCGGTCGGACTTGTTGACCGCGAACACGTCGGCGATCTCCAGCACCCCGGCCTTGGCGGCCTGCACCCCGTCGCCCATGCCCGGGGCGGCCAGCACCACGGTGGTGTCGGCGTGCGCGGCGATGTCCACCTCGGCCTGCCCGACGCCGACCGTCTCCACCAGGACGGTGTCGAAGCCGGCGGCGTCCAGCACCCGCAGCGCGTGCGGGGTGGCCCAGGAGAGCCCGCCCAGGTGCCCGCGGCTGGCCATGGAGCGGATGAACACCCCCGGGTCGGTGGCGTGCTCCTGCATGCGCACCCGGTCGCCCAGCAGCGCCCCGCCGCTGAACGGGGAGGAGGGGTCGACCGCGAGCACCGCCACGGTGCGGCCGCGCTTGCGCAGCTCGCCGGTGAGGGCGCTGGTGGTGGTGGACTTGCCCACGCCGGGCGGACCGGTCAGGCCGATGATGCGGGCCCTCCCCCCGTGGGGGGCCAGGCCCGCCATGACCTCCCGCAGCTGCGGGGCGCCGTTCTCCACCAGGGACACGGCGCGCGCCACCGCGCGCCGCTCGCCGCGCCGCACGCGCTCGACGAGACCGGGGACGTCCACCTGCCACTCCTCACGACGCCGGAGACCGACCACACCGGCGAGTATGTCAGGGCGCCCCGGTGAACCGCCCGGTGGCTCCGTCGGTCTGCTCGCGCAGGATGTCGGCGTGCCCGGCGTGCCGCGCGGTCTCCTCCACCATGTGCACGTAGATCCAGCGCAGGGTGACCCGCCCCAGATCGGGGTGGGGGACCGCGTCGTCCAGGGCGAACCCGGCCGCCGTGCGCCGCGACTCGGCGCAGGCGGCGCGGTAGGCCTCGGACAGCGAGGCGACGGTGTCCCCCGGCTCCAGGCGCCAGGTGGCGCCCTCCTCGGCCAGGCCCTCCAGCCCCAGCTCCTCGGCGGGGCGCCCGCCCAGCAGGTGCTGGAACCAGTTGACCTCGACCAGGGCCAGGTGCCGCAGCAGTCCGGCCAGGGTGGTGCGGGAGGGCACCAGCCGCCTCCGGGCGTCCTGCTCGGACAGCCCGGCGGCCTTGTCCAGCACCGCCTGGCGCATGGCGTCCAGGAAGGCCTCCAGCACCTCGCGCTCGCCGCCCGCGGCGGAAACGGCCGCGGCGCGTGCCACGGCCCCGTCCTCGCCGCCCACGGCTCAGGCCCCCGGGACCTGGAACAGCAGCGCGTCGCCCTGGCCGCCGCCCCCGCACAGGGCGGCCGCGCCCAGCCCGCCGCCGCGGCGGCGCAGCTCGTGCACCAGGTGCAGGGCCAGCCGGGCGCCGGAGGCGCCGATGGGGTGGCCCAGGGCGATGGCGCCGCCGTCGACGTTGACCCTGTCCTCGGTGACGCCCAGGTCGCGCATGGACTGCACGGCGACCGCGGCGAAGGCCTCGTTGATCTCGATGAGGTCGAGGTCGGCGACGTCCCGCCCGGCCCTGCCCAGCGCGCGCCGGATCGCGTTGGAGGGCTGGGACTGCAGGGAGTTGTCGGGGCCGGCGACGTTGCCGTGCGCGCCGATCTCGGCGAGCACCTCGCAGCCGAGCTCCTCGGCCTTGGCGCGGCTCATGACCACCACCGCGCAGGCGCCGTCGGAGATCTGGGAGGCCGAGCCGGCGGTGATGGTGCCGCCCTCGGCGAAGGCGGGGCGCAGCCGGGCCAGGCCCTCGGCGGTGGTGTCCGGGCGCACGCCCTCGTCGGCGTCGACCACCTTGGCCTCGCCCTTGCGCTGGGGGATGCTCACCGGGGCGATCTCGGCGTCGAACCGGCCGTCCTTCTGGGCGGCGGCGGCGCGCTGGTGGGACAGGGCGGCGAAGGCGTCCTGCTCCTCGCGGGTCAGGCCCAGGCGGGCGTTGTGCCGCTCGGTGGAGGCGCCCATGGAGTCGCCGTCGAAGGCGTCGGTCAGGCCGTCGTGGTCGGTGGCGTCGAGCACCTCGATCGCCCCGTACTTGTAGCCCTTGCGCGCCTTGGGCAGCAGGTGCGGGGCGTTGGTCATGGACTCCATGCCGCCGGCGACCACCACGTCGAACTCGCCGGCCGCGATGAGCTGGTCGGCCAGGGCGATGGCGTCCAGCCCGGACAGGCAGACCTTGTTGATCGTCAGCGAGGGCACGTCCATCGGCACGCCGGCCTTGACCGCGGCCTGGCGGGAGGGGATCTGGCCCTGGCCGGCCTGCAGCACCTGGCCCATGACGACGTAGCCGACCTGGTCGCCGGCGAGGCCGGCGCGCTCCAGCGCGGCGCCGATGGCGGCGGCGCCCAGGTCGACCGCCTCCAGCGGGGCCAGGGAGCCGAGCAGCCGGCCGATCGGCGTCCGGGCGCCGCTGACGATGACGGATCCGGGCATGAGGGGCCTCCTGGTGGGTCGGGGTCGGCGGTGTCACGGCCGCACGTGTTCTGTCACCATACTCACGTCCGCTCGACCGCCTCCGGGGAGGACCGGCACCGTGTTCACGCGCATCGACCATGTCGGCATCGCCTGCCGCGACCTGGACGCGGCCGTCGCGTTCTACCGCTCGACCTACGGCTTCGAGGTGGCCCACGAGGAGGTCAACGAGGAGCAGGGGGTGCGCGAGGCGATGCTGCGCATCAACGGCACCGACGACGGCGGCGCCAGCTACCTGCAGCTGCTGGAGCCGATCCGGGACGACTCCCCGGTCGCCCGGTTCCTGGACCGCAACGGCGAGGGGGTGCACCACGTCGCCTTCGGCACCGCCGACGTCGCCGGCGCCTCGGCCGCGGTGGCCGGGAGCGGGGTGCGGGTGCTCGACGCCGAGCCGCGCCCCGGGTCGATGGGGTCGCGGATCGCGTTCCTGCACCCCAAGGACTGCGGCGGGGTCCTCACCGAGCTGGTGCAGGCGGCCGATCAGGCGGCCGATACGGAAGGTTCGTGACGCAACCGTCACACAGGGCGCGCCCTCCCTTGGTAAAGTCTGCTGACCGCCAGGATCCTGGCGCCCGCCCCTGTCGTCACACGCGGCCGGCGAGCCCGTCCGACGCCGACGGCGTCCCCCAGGCGCTAATGGTGTCCGCAACGGCCGACCAAGACTCCGTATCAATGGGGAGAACTTCGGTACGCCTGAGGTCGGCGCGCAGTACCCTCCCTCAGGAGGGCGTGCGCTGGAGGGCGACTCGCCACCCGTCCGTCCGCTAGCCGTCTCGTCACCGTTCAGGATTCCGCCACATGTCGTCCGATATTGAAGCCCAGCTCACCAACTTCTTCGAAGAAGAGCCCCAGACCACCGAGTTCGACGTGGTCCTGCGCGGTTTCGACCGGCAGCAGGTCCAGGAGTACATCGCCCAGAAGCACACCGACCTGAACCAGGCGCGTGAAGAGGCCGAGAAGGCGCGCACCGAGCTCACCGACGTCAAGCGCCAGCTCCAGGAGCAGGAGCGCCCGACCTACGCGGGGCTGGGCGCGCGCATCGAGCAGCTGCTGCGTCTGGCCGAGGAGCAGGCCGCCGAGCTGGTCCAGGGCGCCCGCGCCGAGGCCGACGACATCCGCGGCGAGGCCAAGATCGAGGCCGCCGACATGCGCGCGGCCGCCGAGAACGAGGCCACCGAGCTGCGCACCACCGCCCAGCGCGAGGCGGACGAGATGCGCACCTCGGCCGAGAACGAGGCCGAGGAGGTGCGCACCGCCGCCCGGCGCGAGGCCGACGAGCTGACCGCCACCACCGAGCGCGAGGTCCAGAAGAAGATCTCGCAGGTCGAGCACGAGATGGCCGAGCGCCAGGCCACGCACGAGGCCGAGATCTCCAAGATCCGGATGACCACCGAGCGCGAGTGCACCCAGGCCCGCGCGGCCATGAAGCGCGAGCGCGACGAGACCATCCAGGCCGCCAAGCGCCAGGCCGAGGAGCTGCGCGCCCAGGCCCAGCGCAACATGGAGGAGAGCGAGGCCCGGCGCGCCCAGGAAGAGGCCGAGTTCGAGATCCAGCTGGCCAGCCGCCGCGAGGAGGCCGAGCGCCAGGACGCCGAGCGGCTCGCCGCCGCCCAGGCCGCCACCCAGAAGCTGGTGGCCGAGGCCGAGGAGCGCGCCGCCAGCGCCGAGCAGCGCGCCACCAAGGCCAGCAGCCAGGCCGAGCAGACCCGCAAGGAGGCCGAGCAGCACGCCAAGCAGGTCGTCGGCAACGCCAAGAAGCAGGCCGACCAGATCGGCCAGGAGGCCCGGTCCAAGGCCGACCACCTGGTCAGCGACGCCAAGTCCGAGGCGGACCGGATCCTGACCGCCGCCCGCCAGCAGGTCGACGAGCTGACCAAGCAGCGCGACAGCATCCAGTCGCACCTGCAGCAGCTGCGCCAGCTGCTCGGCGGCGGGGAGGCCCCCGCCCCGGCGGCGCCGGCCGCCGCCGAGGCCCCGGCCATCGAGCAGAAGTCCTCCGCCAACGGGCAGGGCTCCAACGGCCAGTCGGCCAACGGCCAGGCCAAGCAGAAGGAGACCGTCAGCGCCTCCGGCGAGGAGAACGAGGACTGGTGGCAGGAGTGACGGCGGCGCGCTGAGCACCGTCGGCCGAACACCGCCGAACCGCGGCGAAGGCCCGGCACCCCAGGGGTGCCGGGCCTTCGCCGCGCCGGTGCGCGCATCTCGCCGGGTACTGCGACGACAGGTCGGTCGAGGACCCGGCGGACACCCCCGCGCGCAGGCCCGTTGTTGATCTCGGGGAAGTCGGCCTTGTACCGGCCGGTACAACCCCGACTTCCCCGAGATCAACAACGGAGCGGGGTACCTGCTGCTCCGTACTAGCGGCCGGTGTCCTTGGTGGCCGGGCCGTCCCACTCGGTGGGCAGGGGGTGGGCCTTGGGCGCCACGCGCTCGACGACGGCGTCCAGGACCGTGCGCACGTAGGGCTCGCCCACCCACAGGTGCTTGGCGCCCGGTACGCCGATCACCTCGGCTTGGGGCACCCGGGCGAAGCGCTCGCGGGCCTGCTCCGGGCGCAGGAAGTCGTCGAACTCGGGCACCAGCGCCACCAGGGGGCGGCCGAACTCCGCCCAGCCGTCCAGGTCGGCGCCGGTGGCGCGGTGCAGCGGCGGGGAGAGCAGCACCGCACCCTCCACCTCGGGGTCGCGCCCCCACTTCAGGGCCAGCTCGGTGCCGAAGGACCAGCCCAGCAGCCACGGCCGGGGCAGCCCCTCGAACTCGGCGTACTCGATGGCCGCGGCCACGTCGTAGCGCTCGGTCTCGCCTTCGCCGAACTCGCCCTGGCTGGTGCCGTGCCGCGAGGAGGTGCCGCGGGTGTTGAACCGCAGCACCGCGACGCCGGCCAGCGCCGGCAGCCGGAAGGAGGCCTTGCGCAGCACGTGGCTGTCCATCATGCCCTCGGCGGTGGGCAGCGGGTGCAGGCACACCAGGGTGGCGGCGGGGGCGCCGCCCTCGGGCAGCGCCAGCTCGCCGACCAGCTCCAGGCCGTCGGCGGTGTGCAGGGTGATCGGACGGCGCTCGGCGGGGAGCACCGTGGTGGCGCGGATCTCCATGGGTTCCTCTCGGCGCAGGTCTCGGCGCGGGTCTCAGCGCAGGTGCGTGCGCCGCTGCCAGCAGGAGGAGTGCCAGTGCCGGCGGTCCTCCCCGTCGCCGTAGGGCCGCCAGGCGACCACGTGCGGCATGCCCGGGGGGATCTCCTGGTGGCAGCCGGGGCAGCGGTAGGCCTTGGCGGCCGCGGCGCCGCTGATCCTCCGGGTGACCCACTCCCCGTCCGGCCCGGTCTCCCGGCGCTGTCCTCCGGTGACGCGCAGCATCAGGGCGTCGGGGTCGGCGTCGCGGGCGGGCGCCCCTCTGCGGCGGGGTGTGTTTCGGCGCGGGCTCACCCTTCCAGGGTAGGGGCCCCCGGAGTCCCGGGGGCCCCTGGGCCTGCGGTTCCGGTCACGTCCGGCCGCTCTCCCGCGCCGCCTTGGCCGTCAGCGGGGAGGGGGCGTAGGACGCGAGCCCGGCGTCGGCCGCGGCGCGCAGCACCCGGTCCACCTCGGCGGCGCCGCGCTCCTCGGCCAGCTCGACCGGGCCCTTGGGGTAGCCGCACCCGAAGCGCATGGCGGTGTCGACGTCAACGGCGGTGGCGTAGCCGTCGCCCACCATGCGCAGCGCATCGTCCATGTGCGGGGCGAGCAGCAGGTCGGCCAGGCCGAAGCCGAGCCCTCCCCCGCGCAGCTCGGCGGCGATGGGGCCCTGCGGCGGCTCCTCGGCCCGGCCGGCCTCGCCCTCGCGCTGGTCGCCGTAGGCGTAGAAGCCGCGGCCGGTCTTGCGGCCGAGCAGGCCGGCGGCGACCATCCGGCGCAGCAGCGGTGCGGCCGCGTAGCGCGGGGTGCGGAACTCCTCCCAGAGCACGTCCATGACGGCCAGGCACACGTCCAGGCCGACCAGGTCGGCCAGGGTGAGCGGGCCCATGGGCAGCCCGGCGGCGCCGGTCATGGCCGCGTCGATCTCCTCGCGGGAGGCCAGGCGGCGCTCGTAGGCGGCGACGGCGTCGTTGATGTAGGGAACGAGCAGGGCGTTGGCGGCGAACCCGGCGCGGTCGCCCACGCAGACCGGGGTCTTGCCGATGCGCTTGGCGACCTCCTCGGCCACCGCCGCGGTCTGCGCGTCGGTGGTGGGGGTGGTCACCACCTCGACCAGCTTCATCACCGGCGCGGGGTTGAAGAAGTGCAGCCCCACCACCAGGGAGGGGCGGTCGGTGAGCGCGGCGATCTCGGTGACCGACAGCGAGGAGGTGTTGGTGGCCAGGATCGTGCCGGGCGGGCAGATCCGGTCCAGGTCGGTGAAGACGTCGCGCTTGATCTCCAGGCGCTCGGGGACGGCCTCCACCGCGAAGTCGGCGTCGGCGAGCCGCTCGCGGTCGGTGGTCAGCGCGATGCGCCCCAGGATGGTGTCGTGCTCCTCCTGGCTGATCTTGCCCTTGTCCCGCGCCCGGCCCAGCGAACCGGTGATGTGGGCGCGCCCGCGTTCGACGGCGGCGTCGTCGATCTCGACTCCGGTGACGGCGAACCCGGCACGGGCGAAGACCTCGACGATCCCCGCGCCCATCGTGCCGAGCCCGACCACTCCGACCTTGTTGAATTCCTGCACCATGGGGCCAACACTAAACGGTGGTCCCGTGGTTCCGCCCCCGCGGGGCCCGGCGGCGCACCACAATGGCCCCATGCGCATCGGAGCCTTCCTTCCCGCGGCCGGGTTCCCCGGCCGGGACCACACCGCGACCCTGGAGGCGGCGGCCCGGGCGGCCGAGGCCGCAGAGCGGGCGGGGTTCGACGAGGTGTGGTTCGCCGAACACCACTTCATGTCCTACGGGGTGTGCCCCTCGGCGGTGGCGATGGCCGCCTTCGTGCTGGGGCGCACCCGCACGGTCCGGGTGGGCACCGCGGTGAGCGTGCTGAGCACCGCCCATCCGGTGGCCCTGGCCGAGCAGGCCAACCTGCTGGACCAGGTCTCCGGCGGCCGGTTCGTGCTGGGGGTGGGGCGCGGCGGCCCCTGGGTCGACCTGGAGGTGTTCGGCACCGGCCTGGACCGCTACGAGCGGGGGTTCGGCGAGTCCCTGGAGGTGCTGCTGCGGGCGCTGCGCGGCGGGCCGATGCGCGCCGACGGGGCGGTGTTCGGCTTCCGCGAGGTGGAGATCGTGCCGGGCCCGCGGACCGCGCCGCACCCGGAGGCGGTGGTGGCGG
The DNA here is from genome assembly GCF_000341205.1 of Nocardiopsis baichengensis YIM 90130. NCBI lineage: Bacteria > Bacillati > Actinomycetota > Actinomycetes > Streptosporangiales > Nocardiopsidaceae > Nocardiopsis > Nocardiopsis halophila. The sequence continues at coordinate 34,056 of NZ_ANAS01000022.1, forward strand.
CGACCTCGGAGGCGACGCTGGGCCTGGCCGCCGAGGCGGGGCTGCCGGTGATGCTCGGCATGCACCAGGACGCCGGGGAGCAGGCCCGGATGCTGGCCGAGTACGCCCGCCTGCGCGAGCGGGCGGGCGGGGCGCCGGTGCGCGGGCACGTGGCGGCCTCGGTGGCGCACGTGGAGGACACCCGGGAGCGGGCCCGCAAGGTGATGCTGGAGTCGCTGCCGCGGTGGCTGGGGCCGGGGCTGGCGGGCTACACCACGGTGGACGGGCGGCCCCGGGCCGAGCGGGACCCCGACGCCTATGCGGCGTTCCTGTGCGACGCCCACGCCGTGGGGTCCCCGGAGGAGTGCGCGCGCCGGCTGCGCGAGCAGGCCGGGGCGACCGGCGCGGACGCGCTCATGCTGCTGGTGGAGGGCGCCGGCGAGGAGGAGGCGGTGCTGCGCAACATCGCACGGCTGGGCGAGGAGGTGCTGCCGGCGGTGCGCGGCGGGGCCTGAGCCGCGCCGCGCACCGCCGGACCGCAGGCGCGGCCGCTAGCAGTCGACCAGTTCGGGCGACTGGTTCAGCAGCTGGGCGCGGGGGGTGGTGAAGCGGTCGTAGGCCGCGTCGGCCCCGGGGGCGAACAGGGCCAGGCGGTGGCAGTTCTGGAAGGCCAGCCGCATGCCGAAGTGGCGCTCGACGGCGGCGCGCATGGCGTCGCTGGCCACCATCCGCAGCAGCTGCCCGCGCTCGGCCTCACCGGGCGGCGGGGTCTCATTGGCCGCGAAGCCCTCGCCGTCCACGCGGGCGGCGAGGCCGCTCACCAGGGACCAGGCGTACGGCAGGGATTCGCGGATGCAGGCGATGAAGTCCGCGTCCTCGACGTCGCCCTGCTCGGCCTTGGCCAGGAGTTCCTGAGGAACCGTCAGCGACATGGATGTCCCATCTTCTCGTCAGGCAGGTCGTTGCGACGGTAAGCCCCGTGCCACGGTGCGTCACGGGGCCCGGGGGCCACACATGGCTTCCCCGGCCGCCATATGAAAATAGTTTTCATTGTCGTTCGGCGCCACCGGATTCCGGGAATCCGGTGCCGCGGCGCCGCTAGGATCGGGACCCGTGAGACTCGTGATCGCCCGGTGCAGCGTCGACTACGTCGGCCGGCTCACCGCCCACCTGCCCATGGCCCCCCGGCTCGTGCTGTTCAAGGCCGACGGCTCGGTCTCGGTGCACGCCGACGACCGCGCCTTCAAGCCGCTGAACTGGATGAACCCGCCGTGCACGGTGCGCGAGGGCACGGACGAGGACGGCACGGACGTCTGGACGGTCACGCACGGCAAGTCCGGCGAGAAGCTGGTGCTGCGCATCGCCGAGGTGCTGCACGACAGCTCGCACGAGCTGGGCCCCGACCCGGGCCTGCAGAAGGACGGCGTGGAGGCGCACCTGCAGGAGCTGCTCGCCGAGCACATCACCACCCTGGGCGAGGGCTACACGCTGATCCGCCGGGAGTACCCCACCGCGATCGGGCCGGTGGACATCCTGTGCCGGGACGGCGACGGCGGGACCGTGGCCGTGGAGCTCAAGCGGCGCGGCGACATCGACGGCGTGGAGCAGCTCACCCGGTACCTGGAGCTGCTCAACCGGGACCCGGCGCTCAAGCCGGTGCGGGGCGTCTTCGCGGCCCAGGAGATCAAGCCCCAGGCCCGGGTGCTGGCCACCGACCGCGGGATCGGCTGCCTGACCCTGGACTACGACGCGCTGCGCGGGATCGAGCCGGACACCCCCCGCCTGTTCTGAGCCGGTTCCGTCCCCCCTGCGCGCGCGTTCATGACCGGGGACGGCCGGCCCTCCATCGCCCGCGGGCTGATGGAGGACCGCCGCCTGGCCTGGGCTCTCGTCACGCCGAACCTGTTCAGGGAGGCCGCGGGCTCAGATGAGGCCCTGGGCCAGCATCGCCTCGGCCACCCGCTCGAAGCCGGCGATGTTGGCGCCGGCCACGTAGTCGCCGGGCCGGCCGTAGCGCTCGGCGGTGGCGTGGCAGGAGTCGTGCACCGAGCGCATCACCGCGGTCAACCGCTCCTCGGCCCGCGCGAACGTCCACTCCTCCCGGGCGGCGTTCTGCTGCATCTCCAGGGCGCTGGTGGCCACCCCGCCGGCGTTGGCCGCCTTGCCCGGGCCGAAGGCCACCCCGGCCTCCTGGAAGACGGCGACGCCCTCCGGTGTGGTCGGCATGTTGGCGCCCTCGGCCACCGCCCGCACCCCGCCCGCGACCAGGGTGCGCGCGTCGGCCGCGGTGAGCTCGTTCTGGGTGGCGCACGGCAGCGCCACGTCGCAGGGCACCTCCCAGACCCGGCCGCCGGGCACGTGCCGGGCCTCGCCGCCGCGCCGCTCGGCGTAGTCGGACAGGCGGCCGCGCTCGACCAGCTTGACCTGCTTGAGCAGGTCGAGGTCGATGCCCTTGTCGTCCACGACGTAGCCGCCCGAGTCGGAGGCGGTGACCACCGTCGCCCCGAGCTGCTGGGCCTTCTCCGCGGCGTAGACCGCGACATTGCCCGACCCGGAGACCGCCACCCGCATCCCCTCCAGGTCCGCGCCGCGCATGCGCAGCATCTCCTTGGTGAAGAGCACGCAGCCGTACCCGGTGGCCTCGGTGCGCACCTGCGAGCCGCCCCAGTCCAGGCCCTTGCCGGTCAGTACGCCCGCCTCGAAGCGGTTGGTGATCCGCCGGTACTGCCCGAACAGGTAGCCGATCTCCCGGCCGCCCACGCCGATGTCGCCGGCGGGGACGTCGGTCCGGTCGCCCAGGTGGCGGTAGAGCTCGGTCATGAAGGACTGGCAGAACCGCATGACCTCGGCGTCGGACCGCCCCTTGGGGTCGAAGTCGCTGCCGCCCTTGCCGCCCCCGATGGCCATGCCGGTCAGGGCGTTCTTGAAGATCTGCTCGAAGCCGAGGAACTTGACGATCCCCAGGTTCACCGACGGGTGGAACCGCAGGCCGCCCTTGTAGGGGCCCAGAGCGCTGTTGAACTCCACCCGGAAGCCGCGGTTCACCTGCACCCGCCCGGCGTCGTCGGTCCAGGGGACGCGGAAGATCACCTGCCGCTCGGGCTCGGCGATCCGCTCCACCAGCCGGGCCTCGGCGAACTCCGGGCGCCGGGCCAGCACCGGGCCGAGGGTCTCCAACACCTCGTGCACGGCCTGGTGGAACTCCCCCTCACCGGGGTTGCGCCGCAGGATCTCCTGGTAGAGGGGTTCGATGTCGCGGTCGAGGGTCGCCGCCATGCGTGCCTCCGCATACGTTCGCCGTCTGGCAGTCCCGGGAGGCGCCCGACGGCTCCGACGGCTCCGACGACACCGGCGGAACGGGCGCACCCTCGGTTGATGGTAGGCCCCTCCGTGCCACGGCGCCCGCTGCACCCCTCCCGCCCCGGAATGAGACGAAACCGACCATCACAGCACGGATCGGGGCGCATCTGTAACCCCTGTGGCTGAATGTGGCAACGGGCCGTCCGATTTCTTGCCCCTGGGGCGGCCCGGTGACAGGCTGCACGCGAGCTCGCACCGTTCGCGCCCGCCCCTCCATCCCCGGGGCGGGACCGACAGGAGGACGTTCCGTGCGCAGAACCCATTCATCCCCATCCCCCCGCCGCGTCCCCGCGCTGCGCCGTGCGGCCGCCGGAGGCGTCGGCCTCGCGGCCGCCGTCGCGCTGGGCCTGGCCCCGGCCTCCCCCGCCGCGGCCGGAGAGGCCGGCCTGGACGAGCTGGTGACCACCGACGCGATCCGCGGCCACCTGGAGAACCTCCAGACCATCGCGGACTACAACGGCGGCAACCGCGCCACCAGCACCCCGGGCTACGACGTGGCCGCGAGCTACGTCATCGACCAGCTGGAGCAGGCGGGCTACAAGCCCAAGAAGAACGAGTACGAGTACTCGCTGTGGCAGCAGCACTCCGACGCCGAGTTCGCCCGCACCGCGCCGGACTCCTACACCTACACCGAGGACACCGAGTACGCGCCGATGACGTACTCCGCGGGCGGGGACGTGACCGCCCCGGGCGTTGCGGTGGCGCCGGACGCCGCGAACAGCGGCTGCGAGGCCGGCCAGTTCGACGGCTTCCCCGAGGGCGCCGTGGCGGTGATCCGGCGCGGGGCGTGCAGCTTCGCGGACAAGACGCAGAACGCCGCCGACGCGGGCGCGGCGGCGACCGTGGTCTTCAACAGCGGCAGCGACCCGGACGACCCGGACACCACCGAGCTGTTCTACGGCACGCTCGGCTCCGAGAGCGAGATCCCCGCGCTGAGCACCAGCCTGGAGGTCGGCGAGGAGCTCGTCGCGACCGAGGGCCTGGAGCTGCGGGTCGTCGTGGACGCCAGCGTGGTGACCGAGACCTCCTACAACATCATCGCCGACGCCAAGGGCGGGGCGAAGGACAACACGGTGGTCGCCGGGGCGCACCTGGACAGCGTCCCCGAGGGCGCCGGGATCAACGACAACGGCAGCGGCTCGGCAGCGCTGCTGGAGACCGCCCTGCGGTTCCCCGAGCTGGAGGACAAGCCCAAGAACAACGTGCGCTTCGCCTGGTGGGGCACCGAGGAGCAGGGGCTGATCGGCTCCACCGAGTACGTGGCGGGGCTGTCGGAGAAGAAGCTCGACCACATCGGGCTCTACCTCAACTTCGACATGATCGGCTCGCCCAACTACGGGCTGCTCGTCTACGACGCCCGCGGGGAGCTGCCGGACTCGCTGCCCGCCCCCTCGGGCTCGGGCGCGATCCAGAAGACCTTCGAGGACTACTTCGCCGACCAGGGCCACCACACCGAGCCCACGGTGATGGGGCGCCGCTCGGACCACGCGCCGTTCCTCGACGCCGGCGTCCCGGTCGGCGGCCTGTTCAGCGGCGGCGACGCGGTCAAGACCGAGGAGCAGGCCGGGCACTGGGGCGGCACCGCGGGCGAGACGTTCGACCCGAACTACCACACCGAGGCCGACGACATCACCAACATCGACTGGGGCGCGGTCGACATCCTCTCCGGGGGACTGGCGCACTCGGTGGAGACCTTCTCCGAGTCGACCCTGCCGGTCAACGGCAAGATCCGCTCCTTCTCGGCCACGCAGAGCCAGGAGCGGCACCGCGTGGGCGACATGTGGGTCCAGTAGGGACCGCGCCGGCCGAAACGGCACGACGGTAACCACGACGGTAACGGAGCCCGCCGGGGACTTCCCCTCGGCGGGCTCCGCCGCGTCCGCGGCACGGGGCTCACGGGCGGCCGGGGCCCACCGGCCGAGGATCCGGGCGGGCGGCGGGCCCCCCGACCCGCGCCGCCCGCCCGAACCGCTCCGGCCGCCCCTCCCGGGCACGTCCCCTCCGTGCCGGCGCGGCCTCTACCGGATGGCCCCCGGAGCCTCACCCGGTCGACGGTGTCCCCCTCGGCACCGATCGACTACGCTCCGTGCGTTGCGTGTTTCACACGGTATCAGCGCCGCCCCGGGCCCATAACCCCCCGTTGCCGAACGGTTACCCGAGGCGATGCCCTCTAGGGTGGGGCCATGACCAAGAAGGACACCGACAAACCGGTCGTGCTCTCCACGATCTACACGCGCGGCGGCGACGGCGGCCAGACCCGCCTGGGCGACATGAGCCGCGCCCCGAAGACGGACCTGCGCATCGCGGCCTACGCCGACGTCGAGGAGGCCAACGCGGCCATCGGGACCGCGCTGGCGTTCGGGGAGGTCCCCGACGACGTGCGCGCCCTGCTCGGGCGCGTACAGAACGAGATGTTCGACCTGGGGGCGGACCTGTCCGCGCCCCTGGTGGAGAACCCGGAGTTCCCCCCGCTCCGGATCGAGGAGGCCTCCATCACCCGCCTGGAGGAGGCCTGCGACGCCTACAACGCCGAGCTGCCGACCCTGCGCAGCTTCATCCTGCCCGGGGGCGCCCCCGGGGTCGCGCTGATGCACACGGCGCGTGTGGTGGCCCGCCGGGCCGAGCGGTCGGCCTGGGCGGCGATCGAGGAGCACGGGACCGGTGAGGGCGGCGTCAACCCGCTCACCGCGCGCTACCTCAACCGCCTGTCCGACCTGCTGTTCGTGCTGTGCCGGTACCTGGGCCGCGACGGCGGCGAGGTGCTCTGGAAGCCCGGAGGCGAGCGCTAGTCCCCCAGCTCGCGCTCGACGGCCGCGATCTTCTCGGTCAGGCCGTCGGTGACGCCGTCGCGGATGTCGGCCTTGAGGGTCATGCTCACCCGTGACGCCCCCTCGCCGGCGGCCTCCACCGCCCGTTTGACGACGTCCATGACCTCGTCCCACTCGCCTTCGACGGTGGTGAACATGGCATCGGTGCGGTTGGGCAGCCCGCTCTCGCGGACCACGCGCACGGCGCGGGCGACCGCGGGGGCCACCGACTCCCCCTCGCCCATCGGGCTCACTGAGAATGCGACGATCATGCCCTCACCCTAACCGGGCGGGCGGCGCTCAACCGTGGACCTACTCCTGCCAGTGCGTCCCGGGGGGCATCGACTCCAGCCAGGACAGAAAGCCGGTCAGCGCCGCCCTGCCCATGGCCAGCTCGTAGCCGGGCTCCTCGGGGTCGGCGCCGTCCGGGCCGGTCCAGCCGAGCTGGACCACGGCCATGTCGGGGGTGAGCTCGGCCAGGTCGCCGGTGTCGGGCGAACGGCGGCCCACAACGACGAGGCCGCGGCGCGGCAGCGTCGCTGCCGGCCGCGGCCACAGGGACAGGACCCGGTACCAGTGGAGCGCTCCGCTCCCGTACCGCCCCAGTCCGATACGCCAGGGGCCGCCCCCGTAGGGGCGCAGGTAGCACTCGACGGCGCCGCCCCGCCGCTCCAGGGCGTAGCGGCGCACGGCCACCGCCGCCACGGCGGCCAGGGCCGCGGCCAGCAGGACGAACAACGACCACTCGGCGATCTGCACCCCGGTCACCGCTCCCCCACTGCGCGCGCCCCGTCCGCCGTCAGGCCGCGTCCGTGCCGGCCGCCGCCAGGCGGCTGCGCGCCCGCGCGGCCCGCTCCTGGGCCTCGGTGTCCTCCGGGGACCCCCCGCCGGACTCGGTCTCCTCCAGCGCCCGCTTGGCCCGGTCGACGTCGACCTCTTCGGCCAGCTCGGCGACCTCGGCGAGGATGGAGACCCGGCTGTCGTCGGTGACCGACAGGAAGCCGCCGTGCACCGCGGCCCGCACCTCGCCGGTCTCCCGGCCGCCGACCACCCGGACCACCGACCCGGCGGCCAGCAGCGCCAGCACCGGGGTGTGCCCGGGCTGCACACCGAACTCGCCGTCGACCGTCTTGGCGATGACCATGTCGCCCTCGCCCGCCCACAGCTGGCGCTCCGGGGAGACGATCTCGACGAAAAGCCTCTTCGACACTGCCACAAACTCCTTCGTCCGCGGGCGGATCCGCGCCGGGCGGGCCCAAGCGGGCCCGCCCGGCGCGGACGCCTCAGCCCTGCAGCGTCTAGCCCTGCAGCGCCTTGGCCTTCTCGACGGCCATCTCGATGTTGCCGACGTCCAGGAAGGCCTGCTCGGGCAGGTGGTCGTACTCGCCGTCGCACAGGGCCTTGAAGGAGGCGATGGTCTCCTCCAGCGGCACGAACACGCCCGGGTTGCCGGTGAACTTCTCGGCGACGAACATGTTCTGCGACAGGAAGCGCTCCAGGCGCCGCGCCCGGTTCACGATGATCTTGTCCTCTTCGGACAGCTCGTCGATGCCGAGGATGGCGATCTGGTCCTGCAGGTCGTTGTTGCGCTGCAGGATCTCCTTGACGCGCTGGGCCACGTCGTAGTGCTCCTGGCCCACGTACTGCGGGTCGAGGATGCGCGAAGTGGAGGCCAGCGGGTCCACCGCCGGGTAGATGCCCTTCTGCGAGATCGGGCGGGAGAGCTCGGTCGTCGCGTCCAGGTGGGCGAACGTGGTCGCCGGCGCCGGGTCGGTGTAGTCGTCCGCGGGCACGTAGATCGCCTGCATCGAGGTGATCGAGTGGCCGCGGGTGGAGGTGATGCGCTCCTGCAGCTGGCCCATCTCGTCGGCCAGGTTGGGCTGGTAGCCCACGGCCGAGGGCATGCGGCCCAGCAGGGTCGAGACCTCCTGGCCGGCCTGGGTGAAGCGGAAGATGTTGTCGATGAACAGCAGCACGTCCTGCTTCTGCACATCGCGGAAGTACTCCGCCATGGTCAGCGCCGACAGGGCGACCCGCAGACGGGTGCCCGGGGGCTCGTCCATCTGGCCGAAGACGAGCGCGGTGTCCTGGAGGACCTCCATCTCGTCCATCTCCAGGAACAGGTCGGTGCCCTCACGGGTGCGCTCGCCGACGCCGGCGAACACCGAAACACCGCCGAAGTTGCGGGCGATACGGGTGATCATCTCCTGGATGAGCACCGTCTTGCCCACACCGGCGCCACCGAACAGGCCGATCTTGCCGCCGCGCACGTAGGGCGTCAGCAGGTCGATGACCTTGATGCCGGTGACCATCATCTCGGTCTTGGACTCGAGCTGGTCGAAGTCGGGCGCCTTGCGGTGGATCGGCCAGCGCTCGGAGACCTTCAGCTCCGAGGTCGGCACGTCCAGGGACTCGCCCAGGGTGTTGAAGACGTGGCCCTTGACCACGTCCCCGACGGGAACGCTGATCGGCTCGCCGGTGTCGCGCACCTCCGCGCCGCGGACCATGCCGTCCTGCGGGGCCAGGCTGACGCAGCGCACCAGGTTGTCCCCCAGGTGCTGGGCGACCTCCAGGGTGACGGTGCGCTCCTCGCCGCCGACGACGACGTCGGTCTTCAGAGCGTTGTAGATCTCCGGCAGGGAGCCGACGGGGAACTCCACGTCGACGACCGGGCCGGTGACGCGGGCGATGCGCCCCGTGGCCTGCCCCGCCTCGGCGGCGGTCCCTTCAACTGTCGCAGTCACTTTCCTTACTCACTCCCCGCTGGATGCGGCGAGGGCGTCGGCACCGCCGACGATCTCGCTGATCTCGTTCGTGATCTCCGCCTGGCGGGCCTGGTTGGCCTGGCGGGTCAAGGTCTTGACAAGCTCTTCGGCGTTGTCGGTGGCCGCCTTCATGGCGTTGCGGCGCGAGGCCCACTGGGAGGCCGCCGACTCAAGGAGGGCGAAGTAGATCCGGTTCGTCACGTACTGCGGAAGCAGCTGGTCGAGGGCCTCCTCGGCGGAGGGCTCGAACTCGTAGAGCGGGAGCGGACCCCCGTAGTGCTCCTCGATCTCCTCGGGCCCGGCCTCCTCCAGCTCCAGCGGCAGCGCCCGGCGCGCGGACGCCTTCTGGGTCAGCATGGAGACGAACTCGGTCGAGACGATGTGGATCTCGTCCACGCCGCCCTCGGAGGTGTCCTGGGTGAACCGCTCCATGAGGGCGTCGCCGATCTCCTTGGCCTGCAGGTAGGAGGGGCGCTCGGTGATGCCCTCCCACTCGCGCTCCAAGGGGCGCTCCCGGAACCGGAAGTAGCCCACGCCCTTGCGGCCGACCATGTAGGTGACGACCTCCTTGCCCTGCTCCTGGAGCAGGGCGGTGAGGGCCTCGGCCTCCTTGATGGCGTTGGCCGTGTAGGCACCGGCCAGCCCCTTGTCGCTGGTGACCACCAGCACCGCCGCCCGGGTCGGGTTCTCCGACTCGGTGAGCAGGGGGTGGTCGCTGACGCGCCCGGCCACCGCGGCGACCGCCCGCGTGATCTCCTTGGCGTAGGGGCGGGCCGCCTCGACGGCCCGCTGCGCCTTGGAGATGCGGGTGGTGGCGATCAGCTCCATCGCCTGGGTGATCTTCGCCGTCGACTTGGTGGCGCGGATCCTCCGGCGGTAGATGCGAAGCTGTGCTCCCATTCGGCTACTTCCCGGAGCTCTTGGCGACCTTGACGGACTCCTGGCCGACCTCGTCCTCGCCCAGCGCCTCGGCGTCCTCCGAGCCCAGGATGGAGCCGGCGGAGGTCTGGAAGGTCTGCTTGAAGGCGGTGACCGCCTCCTTGAGCGTGGCCTCGGTCTCGTCCTCGAACTTGCCGCTCTCACGGATGGTGTCCAGCACCCCGGCGTGCTCGCGGGCCAGGTAGTCGTGGAAGTCCGCCTCGAAGCGGCGCACGTCCTCGACCGGGACGTCGTCGATCTGGCCGGTGGTGCCCGCCCAGATGGAGACGACCTCCTTCTCCATGGCCAGCGGCTCGTACTGGCCCTGGCGCAGCAGCTCCATGAGCCGCTGGCCGCGCTCCAGCTGCTGCTTGGAGACGGCGTCCAGGTCCGAGCCGAACGCGGCGAAGGCCTCCAGCTCGCGGTACTGGGCCAGGCCCAGCCGCAGCGAACCGCTGACCTTCTTCATCGCCTTGGTCTGCGCGGAGCCGCCCACACGGGAGACGGACACACCGACGTTGATGGCGGGGCGCTGGCCCTGGTTGAACAGGTCCGACTCCAGGAAGACCTGGCCGTCGGTGATCGAGATGACGTTGGTCGGGATGTAGGCCGACACGTCGTTGGCCTTGGTCTCGATGATCGGCAGGCCGGTCATCGAGCCCGCGCCCATCTCGTCGGAGAGCTTGGCGCACCGCTCCAGCAGGCGGGAGTGCAGGTAGAACACGTCGCCCGGGTAGGCCTCACGGCCCGGCGGACGGCGCAGCAGCAGGGACACGGCGCGGTAGGCCTCGGCCTGCTTGGTCAGGTCGTCGAAGACGATCAGGACGTGCTTGCCCTCGTACATCCAGTGCTGGCCGATGGCCGAGCCGGTGTAGGGGGCGATGTACTTGAAGCCGGCCGGGTCGGAGGCGGGGGCGGCGACGATGGTGGTGTACTCCATCGCCCCGGCCTCCTCCAGGGCGCCCTTCACGCCGGCGATGGTCGAGCCCTTCTGCCCCACCGCGACGTAGATGCAGCGCACCTGCTTGTCCGGGTCCCCGGACTCCCAGTTGGCCTTCTGGTTGATGATCGTGTCGATGCAGACCGCGGTCTTGCCGGTCTGCCGGTCGCCGATGACCAGCTGGCGCTGGCCGCGGCCGACCGGGGTCATCGAGTCGATGGCCTTGATCCCGGTCTGCATCGGCTCGCCGACCGGCTGCCGCTGCATCACGGAGGGGGCCTGCAGTTCAAGCTCACGGCGCTCGGTCGTCTCGATCTCGCCCTGGCCGTCGATCGGGCGGCCCATCGGGTCGACGACGCGGCCCAGGAAGCCGTCGCCCACCGGCACCGACAGGACCCGGCCGGTGCGGCGCACCGTCTGGCCCTCCTCGACGCCGGTGAAGTCGCCCAGGACGATGGCGCCGATCTCGCCGATCTCCAGGTTCAGGGCAAGGCCCAGCGTGCCGTCCTCGAATTCGAGCAGCTCGTTCGCCATCGCCGAGGGAAGGCCACCGATACGGGCGGTGCCGTCACCAGCGCTGGTGACGGTACCGACCTCCTCGCGCGCGGCGGCGTCGGGCTCGTACGACTGGACGAAGCGCTGCAGCGCGTTCCGGATCTCCTCCGGCCGGATCGTCAGCTCCGCCATCTCAGGTATGTCCTTGCTCTCGAAGTGGCGCCGCTTAGCCCGGCGCCGTGCGTCTTGCGTTGCGTGTATCCGTCGTTTCAGCCGGCCAGGCGGCGGCGGACCTCCGCGAGCCGCCCGGCGACGCTGCCGTCGATGACCTCGTCGCCCACCCGGATGGACAGGCCTCCGACGAGCTCGGGGACGACCTCGATGTTGAGGTGGATGTCCCGGCCGTAGGTGCGGGTGAGCACTGCGGCCAGCCGGTCCTGCTGGGCCTGGCTGAGCGGCGCCGCGGTGCGCACCACGGCGATGAACCGCCGGGCGCGCTCGGCGACGACCTGTCCGAAGTGCTGCAGTCCCTGTTCCAGGGTACGGCCGCGCGGCCGGGTGACGGCCTCGGTGATCAGAGTCAGCGAGGGGGCGCTGACCTTGCCCGAGAGCAGGTTCTCCACCAGGGTCCGCTTGTGCTCGGCGGCCACGCCCTCGCGGGTGAGCGCCGCGCGCAGGTCCGGCTGGGCTTCGACGATCCGCTCGAACCGGAAGAGCTCGTCCTCCAGCTCGTCGAGCCGGGACCCCTCGGCGCCGGCGGAGACGGCGTAGACCGCCATCCGCTCGGTGGCGTCGACCAGGTCGCGCGGGCGGGACCACTTGGCCCGGACGATGTCGCCGACCACGAGGACCGTGGACGGCGACACCTTGGACTCCAGCAGACCGCCGATCAGCCCCGACTTGGCGTCGGCGTCGGTGGCCTGGTCGGCCAGCGACCGGCGGAGCGAACGCTGGTCCTCGAAGAGGGACACGACCTCGAAGAGCTCGTGCCCCAGCGTGGCGGCGTTCGCCGAGGGGAGGATGGCGTCCAGGCGCCGGGTCACCTCTTCCAGGGAGGTGCGGCTGATCCCACGCATCAGCGCACCTCGGCCCGGTCAGCGCCCTCGGCCTGCTCCAGCTCCTCCAGGAACCGGTCGACCACCCGGCTCTGCACCCCGCTGTCGTTCAGCGACTCACCGACGATGCGGGAGGCCAGGTCCGTGGACAGGGTCCCGATCTCGGTGCGCAGCTGCGCCAGGGCGTGCTGCCGGTCGGCCTCGATCTGCTGGTGCGCCGCCTCGATGATGCGGCGGGACTCGGCCTGGGCCTCGTCCCGCGCCTCGGCGATGATGGCGGCGCGCTGCTCCTTGGCCTTCTCCAGCTCTGCGGCGTACTGGCGGTGCGCCTCGTCGAGCTTCTCCCGGTACTGCTGGCGGATCTCCTCCGCCTCCGCCTCGGCCTTCTTCGCACGCTCGATGCCACCCTCGATCTGGTTGGCACGCTCGTCCAGAGCCGAGGTCAGCTTGGGCCACATCTTGTAGACGACGCCCAAGATGATGAGGAAGGCGATGGAGCCGAAGACGAACTCATCCCAGTGGATGCGCAGGATGTTCTCTTCCGCAGCCAATTCGATCATGGCTGGCATCTCCTTCGAAGTCGCGTTTGAGTCAGCTGGCTACTGGCCGGACTGGATGAACGCGAGAACGAAACCGAGGATGGCCAGCGCCTCGACGACCGCGAAACCGAAGATCATCTGGCCCTGCAGGATGCCGCGGGCCTCGGGCTGGCGGGCGATGGCCTGCACGCCCATGCCGAAGATGATGCCGACGCCGATGCCGGGGCCGATGGCGGCGAGGCCGTAACCGATGGTCGCGAGGCTACCGGTGATTTCCATTCTGAATTCCTCTTTACTCAGACACGCCGACGGGCATTTCGTGCCGTCGAACTGACGTTGATTACCGGACTGGGGTCGTAAAGCGCGCGCACTGCGCGGACCGCGGGAGCGGCCCCTAGTGCGCACCCTCCATGGCCTCACCGAGGTAAATGGAGGACAGCAGGACGAACACATAGGCCTGGACGGCCATGATGAAGAGCTCGAAGGCGGTGAACACCAGGAACCCGATCAGCGCGATCCCGGAGAAGCCCGCGGACAGCAGTCCGAGGCCGGCGTTGGGGGCGCCGAAGAGGTTGAACATGTACCAGCCGCCGGCGGCGAAGACCGCGAGCAGGAGGTGCCCGGCGAACATGGTCGCGAACAGACGGATCATGTGCGTGGCCGGGCGGATGACGAAGTTCGAGAGGGCCTCGATCGGCACCACCACCGGCAGGATCCACACGGGGACGCCGCCGGGGACCAGGCGGGCCTTGATGTGGCCGCCGACGCCGTGCCTGCGGATGCCCACGGCGTTCCACAGGATGAACACGAAGATCGCCAGGACCGCGGGGAAGGCCAGGTTGGAGGTGACCGGCAGCTGGAGGCCGGGGATGAGCCCCATGATGTTCATCGAGAAGATGAACAGGAACAGGGTCAGCAGCAGGGGGATGAACTTGTCCCCCTCCTTGCCCATGGTGGTGCGGGTGATCTGGTCCCGGATGAAGGAGACCAGCATCTCGGCCATGCTCTGCCCGCGGCCCGGGACCACCTTGGCGTTGCGGGTGGTGAAGTACCAGAACCCGGCGGCGACCAGCAGGGCGACCACCAGCACGAGGGTGTACTTGGTGATGCCGGAGGTGGCGGGCAGACCGAAGTCCAGCCACGGGTTGGGGAAGAACAGGCTCGTGCCGGGAGCTTCGAACTTGCAGCCGGGGTCGAAGAGGTGGCAGCCCTCCTCGGAGGCGGCGCTGTACATAACGTCAGCACTCACGGCGAACCCTTTCGTCGTGACGCAACTCAATCCTCGATGTATAGGGCCCTGCCGCGCCGCTCTCGGGGAGCCGCCGGCTACCGGGCTGGACGTTCAGGACCGGACGTACTGGGTGATGATCAGGTAGATCCCCCCGACCAGTCCCAGTAGCAGGCCGATGGGCAGGAACAGCGTGTCGAACCCGAGGGCCCGATCCGCCCCCCAGCCGATGAGGCCCCAGAAGGCCAGGCCCCCCAGCAGATACGAGAGGACCGCGCCGGCGCTCGCGCGGGGCGGCTCTTCGCCGACCACCGCGTCTGTACGCTCGTTCATCTCGTCGCTCCGGAAGATAGCAGGAGGTGATAACCGTTCGCACATCCCCCTGCCGGAGGGGGGTCACCGACGCCCCTCGGCCGGACCGGGCTCGGGCTCCGGTTCGGATTCGGCCTCGGAGGCGGGGACCACGGTCGGCTGCTTGACCCGCTTGGACGCCGCCGCCTGTCCGCCCAGCCAGCACACGATGCAGGCCAGGGCGGTGAAGGCGAAGGCGGTGTGGTCGAAGGCCGTGGACCCGCCGAAGAGCACCAGCACGACCGCGAGCACGCCGACCTTGGTGGTGTAGACCACGAAGGCCACCGGCAGCATCAGCTGCGGGTTGCGCTCGCCGGTCCAGGCGATGACGTAGGCCGACACCGCGAAGGCGCCCAGGACGAGCAGCGCCCCGTAGAGGGCGCCCAGGAGCCCGTGGACACCTGCGGCAGCGGTGGCTGCGGCCATCGCGACCAGGCCGGCAGCGGCCGTGGGAATCGCGGCGCCGCGGAGGATCCGGGCGTCGTGTTCCTGCATGTGCACAGCTCCGGGATGTTCAGTGGGGTGCTTGCTCGTGAAAGCTATCACAAGGATTTCGGACCCCGTTCCCAGGGACCTTTACCGCGAGCTTACCCGTGCCCGAGTTGTCCTGATGCGGGGTGCTTCTCCAGAGTAAGTGCTGGTCTCGGATGCTCGACACCGCCCCCCGGGCACGGCCGGGACCCACGCGCTCCCAAGAGTTCACAGAACCGATCACCGCACGTCGGCCCGTGTTGGTCAGGAGGCGGAGCCGCCGCCCGAGGCGGAGCGCCGGGCGGCCGCGGCGCGGGCCGCGCGGCGGCGGCGCAGCCGCGGGAGGGTGATCAGTCCCACGGCACAGGCCGCTACCAATGTGGTCACGGCCAGGACGGTGTACGGCGAGTCCAGCACCGACAGCGAGACCGAGGCGAAGGCGATGATCGCCGCCCACAGGTACATCAGCAGCACCGCCCGCTGGTGCGAGTGGCCCAGCTCCAGCAGCCGGTGGTGCAGGTGCTTCTTGTCCGGGGCGAACGGCGACTTGCCGGCCAGGGTGCGCCGCACCACCGCCAGCACCAGGTCGGCCAGCGGCAGCGCCAGCACCAGCAGCGGCAGCAGCACCGGGAGGAAGGCGGCCAGCGAGTGGATCCCGCCCAGGCCGCCGGCCTGGGGGGCCGCCTGGTTCTCGGGCAGGAACAGCCCGGTCACCGAGATGGTGATCGAGGCCAGCAGCAGCCCCAGCAGCATGGACCCGGTGTCGCCCATGAACACCCGGGCCGGGTTGAAGTTGTGCAGCAGGAACCCCACGCACACCCCGACCAGGATGATCGCGATCATCGCCGGGTAGGACTGGCGCTCGAAGCCGCGGTCGACGGCGGCCACGTAGTAGTAGGCGAAGAACGCCATCGAGGAGATGGCGACGATGCCGGCGGCCAGCCCGTCCAGCCCGTCGGCGAAGTTGACCGCGTTGATGGTGACCAGCACCAGCAGCACCGACAGCACCGCCCCCAGCCAGGGGCCCAGCGACAGCTGCATGCCCGGCAGCGGCAGCCACAGCAGCTGCACACCCTGGGAGACGAGGATGCCGGCGGCCGCGGTCTGCCCGGCCAGCTTGGGCACCGGGCCCATCCCCCACCGGTCGTCGATGATCCCGATCACCGTGATCAGCCCGCCGCTGAGCAGCAGCCCGGCCCAGATCTTGGCGGTGTCGGTGCGGAAGACCTCCTGCAGGTGCGGCAGCTGCGCCGAGATCAGCAGCGCCGCGGCGAACCCCCCGTAGATCGCCACCCCGCCCATCCGCGGGATCGGCTCGGTGTGCACGTCGCGGTCGCGCACCGGCGGGACGGCCCCGACCGCGATCGCCGCCCTGCGCACGAAGGGGGTCAGCAGGTAGGTGACCGCCAGGGCGATGACGAAAGTGAGCGCGTACTCACGCACGGCGTGACCGGTGGCCTTTCACGGACGGACGGCACGGGACGGGAAGGTACGGGGCGGGCGGCACGGGAACGGGCCGCGGGTGGCCACGAACCTAGCACCTTCGGGGGTCAGTCCGCGGAACCGTCGTCCGGGGAACCGCCGTCCGCGGGCTCCTCCGCCGGCGTGCGGCGCGGCCGCGCCTCGCCGATCACGGTCCCGCACACCGCGCGCAGCCGCTCCATGGAGACCGCGCCCAGCCGCAGCACCCGGGGCACCGCGTAGGTCAGGTCGACGATGGTGGAGGGGACGTCGTCGGCGCAGGGGCCGCCGTCCAGGTAGACCGACACGCTCTCGCCCAGCTGGGCCTCGGCCTCGGCGGCGGTCGTCGCGGCCGGCTCGCCCGAGGTGTTGGCGCTGCTGACCGCCATCGGGCCGGTCTCCTTGAGCAGCTCCAGGGCGACCGGGTGCATGGGCATGCGCACCGCGACCGTGCCCTTGGTGTCGCCCAGGTCCCAGGACAGGCTCGGGGTGGCCTGGCAGACGAGGGTCAGCGGCCCCGGCCAGAACTCGTCGATGAGGTCCTGGCCGTGCCCGCCCAGGTCCTCCACCAGCGCGTGGGCGGCGCGCACCGAGCCCACCAGGACCGGCGGCGGCATGTCCCGCCCGCGCCCCTTGGCCTGCAGCAGCGAGGCCACCGCGGCGGGGCCGAAGGCGTCGGCGCCGATCCCGTAGACGGTGTCGGTCGGCAGCACCACCAGCTCGCCCCGGCGCACGGTCGAGGCCGCGTCGGCGATCCCGTCCTTGCGCTCGGACTCCTGCGCGCAGTCGTAGCGGCGGCTCATCGGTCCCCTTCTCCCAGGCCTGCTCGGATCACGCGGATCACGCGGATCCCTCGGATCAGTCGGATCAGTCGTCGGCGCGGCGCATGACCACGAACCGGTCCCGGTGGGCCAGGTCCTTGCGGTTGCGCACGTCGCGCCAGCCCCGCTCCTCGGGGAAGAGCGGGGGGATGTCGATGCCCTGCCCGTCGCCGTGCTCGATGGCCATGGCGCCGCCCGGCCGCAGCAGCCGGCGGCCGACCGCCTCCAGGTCGCGGATCAGGTCCAGCCCGTCGGCGCCGGCCCACAGGGCGGGGGCGGGGTCGTGGTCGCGCACCTCCGGGGGGATGGCGCCGGCCTGGCCGGTGGGCACGTAGGGGGGGTTGCTCACCACCATGTCGGCCCGGCCGTCCAGCTCGCCGAGCGCGGTGCGCATGTCGCCCCGGTGGGCGGTGACGCGCTCGCCGTGGCCGCTGGCGTCGATGTTGCGCTGGGCCCAGGCCAGCGCCTCGGGGTCGAGTTCGACGGTGTGCACCCGCGAGCGGGGCACCTCCTGGGCGATGGAGATGGCGATCGCGCCGGAGCCGGTGCCCAGGTCGACCACGACCGGGTCGGCCACGTCCATGGCGCGCAGCGTGTCGATCGCCCAGTCGACCAGCAGCTCGGTCTCGGGGCGGGGGGTGAACACCCCGGGGCCCACCCGCAGCTCCAGGTAGCGGAAGTAGGCGCGGCCGGTGATGTGCTGCAGCGGCTCGCGGGCGGCGCGGCGGGCGACGCACTCCCAGTACAGGGCGTCGAAGTCGGAGTCGGCCACCTGGTGGAGCTCTCCTCGACGAACGCCGTGCACGAACGCCGCCAGCTCCTCGGCGTCGGTGCGGGGCGAGTCGACGCCCGCCTCGGCCAGCCTCAGCGTGGCGCGCGCGACTTCGTCGAGCAGGAAGTTCATGACTGGGCCTGCTCCAGCCTTTCCTTGGTGTCGGCGTCGATGAGGGCCTGCAGCACGCCGTTCAGGTCGCCGTCGAGGACCTGGTCGAGATTGTAGGCCTTGTAGCCGACCCGGTGGTCGGAGATGCGGTTCTCCGGGAAATTGTAGGTGCGGACCCGCTCGGAGCGGTCCACCGTGCGCACCTGGCTCTTGCGCTCGGCGGCCGCCTCGGCGTCGGCGCTGGCCTGGGCCTCGGCGTAGAGCCGGGCGCGCAGGATGCGCATCGCCTGCTCCTTGTTCTGCAGCTGGCTCTTCTCGTTCTGGCAGGAGACGACGATGCCGGTGGGCAGGTGGGTGATGCGCACCGCGGAGTCGGTGGTGTTGACGCTCTGCCCGCCGGGGCCGGAGGAGCGGTAGACGTCGATGCGCAGGTCGTTGTCGTGCACCTCGACCTCGATGTCCTCGGCCTCGGGCACCACCAGCACCCCGGCGGCCGAGGTGTGGATGCGGCCCTGGGACTCGGTGACCGGGACGCGCTGCACCCGGTGCACGCCGCCCTCGAACTTGAGCCGGGGCCACACGCCCTCGCCGGGCTCGGAGGCGCCCTTGTTCTTGAAGGCGATGGTGATGTCCTTGTACCCGCCCAGGTCGGACTCGGTGGCGTCGATGACCTCGGTCTTCCAGCCCCGCTGCTCGGCGTAGCGCAGGTACATGCGGACCAGGTCGCCGGCGAACAGGGCGGACTCCTCGCCGCCCTCGCCGGCCTTGACCTCCATGATGACGTTCTTGTCGTCGGCGGGGTCGCGCGGGATCAGCAGCACCCGCAGCCGCTCGGTGAGGCGCTCGCGCTCGGCCTCCAGGCGCTCGGCCTCCTCGGCGAAGGAGCGGTCCTCGGCGGCCAGCTCGCGCGCCGCCTCCAGGTCGCTCTCCACCTGCTGGAGCTCGCGGTAGGCGGCGATGACGGGGGTGAGCTGGGAGTACCGCTTGCCCAGGGAGCGCGCGCGGCCCGGGTCGGCGTGCACGTCGGGGTCGGCGAGCTGCTGCTCCAGCTCGTAGTACTCGCCGAGGAGGTCGTCCAGCTTCACGTGTCGTCAATCCCCATCGATGGCGCGGTGTGCGGTCCCTGTCGTGCGGCCCCTGTCGTGCGATCGCGGCGCCGGGACGCCCCCAGGGCGTCCCGGCGCCGCGGCGGGCAGGCGCTACTTGCGCTTGCCGAAGCGCTTCTCGAAGCGGGCGACCCGGCCGCCGGTGTCCATGATCTTCTGCTTGCCCGTGTAGAACGGGTGGCAGGCGGAGCAGACGTCCGCGCGGATGGCGCCCTCGCGCTTGGTGCTGCGGGTGGTGAAGCTGTTCCCGCAGGTGCAGGTCACCTGGGTGACGACGTACTCGGGGTGGATGTCGGCCTTCACTGGATCTCCTCGCTGTGTGCGGTCGCCGGACGCGCGCCGCGGAAGGAACGCGGACACGGATGGGTGGTCCTCGGCGCGCGCGAACCGGTACCGCCGGTCGCTGTCGACCTGGCGTGCCCCTGCGCTGGGCAGAGGGGTTCCTTCCCCTACCAGTCTGCCAGACGGCGCAACAAGAACCGACCGGCGCCCGTTCCCGCCCGGGCGGGGCTCCCGCGCCTCACTTCCCGCCGTCCCGGCCCCGCCCGGTGCCCTCGACGTCCTCGCTGGGGTAGGGGGTCGGGGCGGGCGAAGGCTCGGTGGAGGGGCCGGGCGAGGGCGCGCCCGGCTCCTGCTCGGGGCACATGGCGGTCTCGATCATGGCCCAGGCGGGCGGGTCGGGGTCCTCGGCGTAGCGGGCCTGGAACAGGGTCAGGTCGCGGTCCTTCGCGTGCACGGTCCAGGTGCGGTGGCCGGGGATGTTGCCCGGGTGCATCCACACCTGGACGCCGCAGTCCAGGGTGTAGGAGCGCGGGCCGAGCGCGTAGCCGTAGTCGCCGCCGTTGTAGGCCTGGACCGTGAGCATCTCCTGGAGCATCTCCTCGCCGAGGACCTCGCCGTCCAGCAGCGCGCGCCAGTAGGTGTTGATGTCGCTCACCGTCGAGACGACCTGCGCGGTGCCGTACCAGCGGCTGGTGTCGAACTCGGTGACGTCCTCGGCGGTGCGCCCGCCGGCGCCGTCGGAGACCCAGGCGTAGCCGTGCATCGCCGGCTCGGGGACCCCGAGCCCGTCCGGGATGGAGGTCCCGGTGAGCTCCAGTGGCTCCAGGATGCGCTCGCGGACCTCCTCGGCGTAGGGGCGCCCGGTGGCCTCCTCGATGACCAGGGCGGCCAGGACGTAGTTGGTGTTGGAGTACTCCACGTCGGTGCCGGGGGCGAACACCGGGTCGTGCGCGCCGGCGATCTCCACCAGCTCCTCGGGGCGCCAGGTGCGCCCGGGGTCGCTGCGCACGCTGGGCATGTCCTTGTTGTAGCTGTACAGCCCGCTGGTGTGGCTGAGCACCATGCGCAGGGTGATGTGCCGTCCGCCCTCGACGAGGCCGGGCAGCAGCTCCTCCAGGGTGTCGTCCAGGCCCAGGCGGCCCTCCTCGGCCAGCTGCAGCACGGTGGCGGCCACGAACGGCTTGGAGATGCTGGCCACGCGGAAGTGCGCCTGCGGGTCGACCGGGTCGCCGGTGGCCCGGTCGGCCACCCCGGCCACGCCGTTCCAGGTGTCCGAGCCGCCGGCGTTGTGCTCGGTGTACTCGGCCACGGCGCCGCTGGCCGAGCCCCCGGCCACGGTCCGGTTGAGCGCCTGCTGGAGCGCGATGCGCCGCTCGGGCCCGATGCGCGGGGGGTCGGGGGGCGCGGGAGAGGCGGCCGGCGCGGGCTCCTCGCCCGAGGAGGACCAGGGAAGGGCGACCAGCGCGGTCGCCGCGGCCAGCACGACCGCGCCCCCGCCGGCGACCGCGGCCCATCTCTTGGTGTCCATCGGGTGGCATGGAAGCACGGAACCGGGGTTTTGGCGAACCGCGGGGCGGGTACCGCTGTTTCTTACTCGCGGGGCCCCGCGGCCTGGTAGGCGGCCGCTTCGGCGGCGTCCCGCCGGCGGAGCAGGACCACCGCCGCGGCCAGCGCGAGCAGCAGCGCCGCGAGCTGCACGGCCCCGGCGTTGGCGCCGAACCCGTAGGCGAACAGGTACGCCAGCGCGCCCGAGGCCAGCAGGTAGTAGGTGAGGGGGATCACGGTCTGCCGGATGAGGTCGCCCTCGCGCCCGGCCAGGCCCACCACCGCCGAGGCGGCGACGACGTTGTGCACGGTGATCATGTTGCCCGCGGCGCCGCCCACCGCCTGGGCGGCCACCACCGCCTCGGGGACGGCGCCGATCCGCTCGGCGGTGGAGAACTGGAACAAACTGAACATCAGGTTGGAGACGGTGTTGCTGCCGGCGACGAAGGCGCCGAGCGCGCCGATCCAGGGGGCCAGGAGCGGCCAGGCGCCCCCGGCCAGTCCGGCCGCGCCCTGGGCCAGGGTGAGCGGCATGCTCTCCAGCCCGGCCCCGGAGAACCCCTCGCCGGAGTTGATGAAGACCCGCACCAGCGGCACCGCGAACAGCAGCGCCACCGCCGCCCCGGCCAGCTGGCCCCCGGCGGTGCGCCAGGAGGCGGCGATGCGCCGGCCGCTCATCCGGTGCAGGCCGTAGGTGGCCAGGCAGACGGCGATGAAGGCGGCGCCCGGGGAGTAGAGGACCTGCACCGCCTCGCCGATGCCGGTGCCCAGGATGTCGTCGGCGCCCAGCCGGACGCCCTGCAGCCACTCCTCGGCCGGGGCGATCAGCCGGGTCGCGATGAGCACCGCCGCCACCAGCAGGTAGGGCGACCAGGCGCGCACCAGGCCGATGCGGGGCCCGTCGCCGTCGGCGGGGGCGGCGTCGGGCACCAGGCGGCCGGTCCAGCGCGCCTCCCAGGCCGAGCGGGGCGGGAAGTCCCAGGGGGTCGTGGGCATCAGGAAGCCGGCGCGGGCGGCGGCGACCACGATCAGCAGCCCGGTGAGCCCGCCCAGCAGGGAGGTGAACTCCACGCCGAGGAAGGCGTTGTAGAGCACCGAGGGCACCACCATGGCCAGGGCGGCGAACAGGGCGAAGGGCCAGACCGCAAGGCCGTCGGTGAAGCGGCGGCGGCCCCCGTAGAAGCCGCACAGCAGGCAGCACAGGAAGACCGGGACCAGGGTGCCGGTGATCGCGTGCAGGACGGCGGTCTGCAGGCCGATGTCCTCGATCATGGCGGTGAAGGAGGTGCCGGCGGCCGCGGTGTGCGCCTCGACGCCGGGGGCGTCGGCCAGCCCGCCGCTGACGCCGACGAGGATGGGGGTGCCCACGGCGCCGAAGCTCACGGGCGTGCTCTGGATGATCAGGCCCACCATGACCGCGGCCATCGCGGGGAAGCCCAGGGCCAGCAGCAGCGGGGCGACCACCGCGGCGGGGGTGCCGAAGCCGGAGGCGCCCTCGATGAAGCTGCCGAAGAGCCAGCCGATGATGACCGCCTGCACCCGGCGGTCGGGGCTGATGCCGGTGAAGGTGGCGCGGATGGTGGTGATGGCCCCGCTCTGGGTGAGGGTGGCGAGCAGCAGCAGGGCGCCGAAGACGATGTAGAGCAGCCCGGCGGCCAGGATCAGGCCCTGGGCGGTGGAGGCGGCGATGACCGCCCAGTCCACCCTCCACACGGCGGCGGCCACCGCCACCACGACGGCGTATCCGGCGGGCATCGCGTACTTGGCGGGCCAGCGCAGCCCGACCAGGAGCACGCCGACGGTGATGATGGGGGCCAGGGCGAAGAGGCTGAGCAGGGCGGGGTCGTCCATCCAGGGCACTCCCGGGGGGCTGGAGCCGGTCTGGAACAGGCGGGGGACCGCGATCGTCGTACACCGTATGCCCATGTGCGGGAAGATGCTAAGCCCGTGGCGTGGGCCCCGTAAAGGGGGACATGTGGCCCAGGACACACGAGAGCGGCCCTTCCCCCGTGAGGAAGGGCCGCCTCAGGTGCGCCGGGCGGACGGAACGGGCTAGTTGTCCCCCGGGCTGGTCTTCTGGACCTGCATCAGGAACTCGGCGTTGCTCTTGCTGTCCTTCATCTTGTCCAGGAGCAGCTCGATCGCCTGCTGGGCGTCCAGCGCGTGCAGCACCCGGCGGAGCTTCCAGATGATCGACAGCTCCTCCTGGGACATGAGGATCTCCTCCTTGCGGGTGGAGGAGGCGTCCACGTCCACGGCCGGGAAGATCCGCTTGTCGGCCAGGGACCGGTTGAGCTTGAGCTCCATGTTGCCGGTGCCCTTGAACTCCTCGAAGATGACCTCGTCCATCCGCGAGCCGGTGTCGACCAGCGCGGTGGCCAGGATCGTCAGCGAGCCGCCGTTCTCGATGTTGCGGGCCGCGCCGAAGAACCGCTTGGGCGGGTACAGCGCGGTGGAGTCCACACCGCCGGACAGGATGCGCCCGCTGGCCGGGGCGGCCAGGTTGTAGGCGCGGCCCAGGCGGGTGATGGAGTCCAGCAGCACGACCACGTCCAGGCCCATCTCCACCAGGCGCTTGGCGCGCTCGATGGACAGCTCGGCCACGGTGGTGTGGTCCTCGGCCGGGCGGTCGAAGGTGGAGTGGATGACCTCCCCCTTGACCGTGCGCTGCATGTCGGTGACCTCTTCGGGCCGCTCGTCGACGAGGACGACCATGAGGTGGCACTCGGGGTTGTTCTCGGTGATCGCGTTGGCGATCGACTGCAGCACCATCGTCTTGCCCGCCTTGGGCGGGGAGACGATCAGGCCGCGCTGGCCCTTGCCGATCGGCGCGACCAGGTCGACGATCCGCGTGGTCAGCACGTTCGACTCGGTCTCCAGGCGGAGCCGGTCCTGCGGGTAGAGCGGGACGAGCTTGGAGAACTCGGCGCGGTTGCGGGCCTGGTCGGGCGCCATGCCGTTGATGGTGTCCAGGCGCACCAGCGCGTTGAACTTCTCACGGCGCTCGCCCTCGCGGGGCTGGCGGACCGCGCCGGTGATGGCGTCGCCCTTGCGCAGCCCGTACTTGCGCACCTGGGCCAGCGAGACGTAGACGTCGTTGGGCCCGGGCAGGTAGCCCGTGGTGCGCACGAAGGCGTAGTTGTCGAGGATGTCGAGGATGCCGGCGACCGGCAGCAGGACGTCGTCCTCGCTGATCACGGGCTCGGGCTCCTGGCGGTCGCGGCCGCGGCGGTCCCGGCGGTCCCGGCGGCGCCCGCGGCGGCGCCCGCCGCCGGAGTCGTCGTCGGCGTTCTGGCGCCCGCCACCGGAGTTCTGGTGCTGGGGGCCGCCGCCGTCGCCGTGGCCCTGGCCCTGGCCCTCGGCGGATCCGTCGTCGCGTCCGCCCCGGTTGCGGCGGTTGCGCTGGCGATCGCGGCCCTGCTTGCGGCCCTCGCCGCCGTCGGAGCCGCTCTTCTGGGAGGTGCTGGAGGTCTTCACACTGCTCGCGGAGGTCGGGGTCTCATTGGCTTCCGCGGCCGCCGGGGCCTGCTCGGCCTCGTCGGGGCGCCGCCGCGCCGAACGGCGGCCGCGTGCGGGCCTGCCCCCCTCGGCCTGCCCCTGGGCCTCCTGGCCCGCGGGGTCCTTGCGGTCGGCGGGCCCCTCGGCGCCCGCGTCCTTGTCGGCCTTCGGGCCGTCCTGCTCGGCGCCCTTCGCGGCGCCCTTGCCGCCGCCCCCGGAGGACCGGCCCTTCTTGGCCGCGGCGCCCTTGGCGGGGGCGTCCTCGGCCTCCTTGCGGTCGGCCTTGGGGGCGGCCACCGGGCCGCCCTGCTTGGCCTCGATGGCGGCGATGACGTCGTTCTTGCGCATCCGCCCCGTGCCGGTGATGCCCAGGCTCGACGCGAGCCGCTGGAGCTCGGTGAGCTTGAGCGCCGACAGCCCGGTGGCGCCGGACGAGGCCCGGGACCGGGCCGAGGCGCTCTTGGCGGCGCGTGCCGCGCCGTCGCCGGCGTCCGCAGCGGGCGCGGTGGATTCGTCGTTGCTGCTGACCGCCGCGTCCGTGTGGAGTTCGGTGGTGTCGCTCACTAAGGGTCCTTCCCAAGGAGCGGGCTCGTGCCGTTGTCATGTCGTGAACGGCCGGCCCGGTGGTGCGAACCGGCGGGGGCCGGGTCGGGCGTGCCCCACGTGGTTGTCGGGAACCGTCGGTCGGCGCCCTTACCCAAGCGCGGCGGGCTCTGGGTACAGCCAGACGTCGGGGCGGTGAGCTCGATGGTTCGTCCCGCGGACCGTTCTGTCGCTCTCGCCGGGCGAGGACGGCGCCTCGGTGGGATGGGCGGGGCCGCGGGGGCGACGTGAGCTCGACACGGGGGCCCGGCCTCGTTCCGGGCGCGGCGCGCTGCGGCGCACGCACGGAGCCGACGCGGAGGTCCCTGTGGCGGATGAGCACACGCCCCGCATCGGGGCATCTGGTGCTACGACCAGCCTAACATCACCGGAGCCCAAGGCTATTCCTCGACACTGGTCAATGAACGGGGAGAACTGATCCGCACCCCAGCCGGATCGATTGCTAAGGGGCGTATGTGCCATCCCGTACCCGTTCGCGCGTGAATCGAATCAACCGCATCCCGATGGATTTGCCCGGCATCGCCCGCCACTGGGGCGTTTCGGGCACCGGGGGCCGCCGCCAGCACCAGGACGGTGGGCCCGGCCCCGGACACCACCGCGGGCAGGTGGTCCAGGTCGCGGAGTTCGCTGATCAGACGCGCGCTGTCGGGCATGGCGGCGGCACGGTAGTGCTGGTGCAGCCGGTCCTGCGTGGCCTCCAGCAGCAGCTCGGGGTGGCCGGAAACGGCCGCGGTGAGCAGCGCCGCCCGGCCCGCGGTGAACGCGGCGTCGGCGTGCGGCACCTCGGCCGGCAGCAGTCCGCGGGCGGCCTCGGTGGACAGCCGCTCCGCGGGCACGCACACGACCGGCCGCAGCCGCGGGTCGGGCTCCAGGCGCAGCGCACGCCAGGCGCCGCGCTCGCCCCAGGACAGGGTGAAGCCGCCGTAGACGCAGGGGGCCACGTTGTCGGGGTGGCCCTCGATGTCGGCGGCGGTCCGGAAGATCCAGTCGGTGTCGGGGCCGCCGTCCGGGCCGCGCCGGCCGAGCAGCGCGGCGGCCGCCGCCACCCCGGCGGTGATCGCCGAGGCCGAGGAGCCCAGGCCGCGCCCGTGCGGCACCGCGTTGCGGCAGCGCAGCTCCACGCCCGGGGCGGGCGCCCCGGCGGCCGCGCAGGCCGCCAGGTAGGAGGAGGCCACCAGGTGGTCGGGGCCCTCGGGCACCTGCCCGGCGCCCTCCCCCTCCACGCTCACGCGCACCCCGGCGCCGGCGCGCGGGACGGCCTCGACCTCGTCGTGCAGGTCCAGGGCCAGCCCCATGGCGTCGAACCCGGGGCCCAGGTTGGCGCTGGTGGCCGGGGTGCGCACGCGCACCCCGGCGGGCGCGGCGCTCACGCCAGGCCCAGGGCGCCGGCCGCGGCGCGGGCGTCCACCGGGACGGTGGTCGCCGAGGAGGCGCCGGCCAGCGCCCAGTCGGGGTCCTTCAGGCCGTTTCCGGTCACCGTGCACACCACCCGGGAGCCGCGCTCGACCGCGCCGGCCTCGGCGGCCTGCAGCAGCCCCGCCACACTGGCCGCCGACGCCAGCTCGACGAAGACGCCCTCCTCGGCGGCGAGCATCCGGTAGGCGGCCAGGATCTGGCGGTCGGTGACCGCGTCGATGGCGCCGCCGGACTCCTCGCGCGCCTGCTCGGCGCTCTGCCAGGACGCCGGGTTGCCGATCCGGATCGCCGTGGCGATGGTGCGCGGGGAGCGCACCGGCGCGCCGCCGACGATCGGCGCCGCGCCGCTGGCCTGGAAGCCGAGCATGCGCGGGGTGCGGGTGGCCGGGCCCTCGGAGGCGGACTCCTTGTAGCCCATCCAGTAGGCGCTGATGTTGCCGGCGTTGCCGACCGGCAGGCAGTGCACGTGGGGGGCGTCGCCGAGGGCGTCGACCACCTCGAAGGCGGCGGTCTTCTGGCCCTGCAGCCGGTAGGGGTTGACCGAGTTGACCAGCGCCACCGGGTAGTCCACCGACAGCTTGCGGGCCAGCTCCAGGCAGTCGTCGAAGTTGCCGTCGACCTGGAGCAGCTTGGCGCCGTGCACCAGCGCCTGGGCCAGCTTGCCCATGGCGATCTTGCCCTGGGGCACCAGCACCGCGCAGGTCATGCCGGCGCGCACCGCGTAGGCGGCGGCGCTGGCGCTGGTGTTGCCGGTGGAGGCGCAGATGACCGCCTTGGCGCCGTCCTCGGCGGCCTTGCTGATCGCCATCGTCATGCCGCGGTCCTTGAAGGAGCCGGTGGGGTTGAGGCCCTCCACCTTCAGGAAGACCTCGCATCCGGTCAGCTCCGAGACCCGCCGGGCCGGTACCAGCGGGGTGCCGCCCTCCTGGAGGGTGACGACCGGGGTGTTCGCCGTGACCGGGAGGCGGTCGCGGTACTCCTCGACCACCCCGCGCCACGCCCGTGCCATGCTCACGACAGGGACCTCTCGCGATCAATAATCATCAATGGGAAAACGCGGGAACCCGCGCCAGCAGTCTAGAGGGCCGCGGGCGGCGGTGCGTCCGCCGCCCCCGACCGGTCTCACCAGCCGAGACTCACGCCCCGGTGCCGAGCGCCTCGACCCGCATGACGCTGGCCACCGAGCGCACCTCGTCCAGGGCGCGCAGCCGCTCGACCGTGGCGTCCAGCGCCGCGTCCGGGGCGGGGTGGCTGACCAGGACGAGCTGGGCGTCCTCGCCCCGGCCCTCCTGGCGCACGTTCATGATGGACACCCCGTTCTCGGCGAAGACCTCGGCCACCTGCGCCAGCACGCCGGGGCGGTCGGCCACGTCGAGCGAGAGGTGGTAGCGGGTGACGGTGGCGCCCATCGGGTGCACCGGCAGCCCGCTGTCGTGCGCGCCCTCGCCCACCGAGGTGGAGGCCAGCCGGTTGCGGGCCACCGCCACCACGTCGCCCAGGACCGCGCTGGCGGTGGGCGACCCGCCGGCGCCGGCGCCGTAGAACATCAGCCTCCCGGCCGACTCGGCCTCCACGAACACCGCGTTGTAGGCGCCGCCGACGGTGGCCAGCGGGTGCTCGCGGGGCAGCATCGCCGGGTGCACCCGCACCCCGACCGAGGCGCCGTCCGGGGACAGCTGGCAGATCGCCAGCGGTTTGACCACGCAGCCCATCGCCTTGGCGCTGGCGATGTCGGCGGCGGTCACCCCGGTGATGCCCTCGCGGTGCACGTCGGCGGCGGTCACCTGCCGGGTGTGGAAGGCCAGCCGGGCCAGGATGGCGGCCTTGGCGGCGGCGTCGAAGCCCTCGACGTCGGCGGTGGGGTCGGCCTCGGCGTAGCCCAGCGCCTGGGCCTCCTCCAGGGACTCGGCGAACCCGGCGCCCTGGGCGTCCATCCGGTCCAGGATGAAGTTGGTGGTGCCGTTGACGATGCCCATCACCCGGGTGACGCGGTCCCCGGCCAGGGAGTCGCGCAGCGGGCGCAGCAGCGGGATGGCGCCGGCCACGGCGGCCTCGTAGTACACGTCGACCCCGGCCTCGCGGGCGGCGTCGTGGATCGTGGCGCCGTCCTCGGCCAGCAGCGCCTTGTTGGCGGTGACCACCGACTTGCCGGACTTGACCGCGGCCAGGATGAGCGAACGGGCGGGCTCGATGCCGCCGATGACCTCCACCACCAGGTCGATGTCGTCGCGCGTGACCAGGGACATGGCGTCGGTGGTGAACAGCTCGGGGTCCAGGCCCGTGCCGCGGGTGCGGCCGAGCCGGCGCACCGCGATGCCGCCGATCTCCACCGGCGTGCCGATGCGCGCGGCGAGCTCCTCCGACTGCTCGTCGACCAGGCGGACGACTTCAGCACCCACGACGCCGCATCCGAGCAGCGCCACCTTCATCGCCATAGGGGGGTGACTCCCACTTCTCTCACGGAACTCACAGAACTCACGGACGGCACTCTCTCAGCCCTGGTCGAGGCGGAGCAGGTCCTCCTCGGTCTCCCGGCGCACCAGCGTCCGGGAGGACCCGTCGCGCACCGCCACCACGGCGGGGCGCGGCAGGTGGTTGTAGTTGCTGGCCATCGAGTGGCAGTAGGCGCCGGTGGCGGCCACCGCCACCAGGTCGCCGGGGCGCAGGTCCCGGGGCAGGTACAGGTCGTTGACGATGATGTCGCCGCTCTCGCAGTGCTTGCCGACCAGGCGGGAGAGCATCGGCTCGGCGGACCCGGCCCGGGAGGCGGGCGCGCAGGTGTACTCGGCCCCGTACAGCGCGGTGCGCACGTTGTCGCTCATGCCGCCGTCGACGCTGACGTAGGTGCGGATGCCCTCGACGTCCTTGACGGTGCCCACGGTGTAGAGCGTGACGCCGGCGGGGCCGGCGACGGCCCGGCCCGGCTCGACCGACAGCCGCGGCACCGGCAGGCCGCCGGCCGCGCACTCGCGGGCGACGATGGCGCTCAGGCTCTGGGCGATGTCCTTGGCGGCCAGCGGGGTGTCGGCCGGGGTGTAGGCGATCCCCAGGCCGCCGCCCAGGTCCAGTTCGGACAGGGTGGCGCCGGTCTCGGCGTGCACCCGGGCCAGGAAGGCGGCCACGCGCCGGGCGGCCACCTCGAAGCCGGCGGTGTCGAAGATCTGCGAGCCGATGTGCGAGTGCAGGCCGACCAGCTCGATGCGGTCGGACTCCAGCAGGCGGCGCACGGCGCGCTCGGCGGCGCCGGTGCTCAGCGCCAGGCCGAACTTCTGGTCGTCGTGGGCGGTGGCGACGAACTCGTGGGTGTGCGCCTCGACGCCGGTGGTGACGCGGACCAGGACCCGGGGGCGGGCGCCGCGCTCGGCGGCGATGCGCTCCAGGCGGTCGATCTCGTCGAAGGAGTCGACGATGATGCGGCCCACCCCGGCCTCCACGGCGCGGTCGAGCTCGGCGGCGGACTTGTTGTTGCCGTGCAGGCCGATGTCGGCGGGCGGGAACCCGGCGGCCAGGGCCACGGCCAGCTCGCCGCCGCTGCACACGTCGAGCTTGAGGCCCTCCTCGCGGACCCAGCGGGCGACGGCCTTGGTGAGCAGGGCCTTGCCGGCGTAGTAGACGTCGGCGCCCACGGCGGCGAAGGACTCGCGGAAGTCGCGGGCGCGGGCGCGGAAGTCCTCTTCGTCGAGCACGAAGAGCGGGGTGCCGTGGCGCCGGGCGAGCGCGGTGGCGCTGACGCCGCCCAGCACCATCTCGCCGTCGGTGCGGTGGGCGCCGCCGGGCCACACCCGCGGGTCGAGGGTGTACAGGTCCTCGGGCGGGGCGGGCGGGTTGTCCTCGGGCAGCACGTCCGCGTGTCGGGGACCTGCGGGGTGGGCGTATCGGCTCATGTGCGGCTCTCGGCGGTGTGGGGCGGGCTGTGGGCGGGCGACGGCGCTGTCGCCGAAGCGTGTCACGGGCGGGACGGGACCGGGTGCCTAGAGCCTTGTGGGCGCGGTCACACCGAGCAGGAGGAGGCCGGCCCCGAGCACCGCGGCGACGGCGGCGCGCGTGTCCTGCCGGTCGGCGGCGCGCTCCCCCGGTCCTCCCGCTCCGTCGCGGGTCTCGGCCCACACATGGTAGGCCGTGGCCAGTCCCTCCAGGTATCTGACCAGCATATGCGGTCGCCCACGTCGCCCGGCCGCGGCGGCGGCTCCGGGACCGTCGTAGAGCGCGCCGACCAGGCCGGCCGGATCCGCGGCGGGACCGTCCGCAGAGGGCAACGCGCACGGGGCGCGGTCTCTTCCCTCCTCTTCCCCGTCCTCCCCGCCCCGGCGCAGGGCGGTGACCGCGTGGGCGTGGGCGTAGCGCACCGCGAAGGCGGGGTTGTCGGCGGTGAAGCGGGCCCAGGCGCCGGGGGCGTCTGCGGTGGGCAGCGCGGGCAGGCCGGGGCCGGTGAGCTCGCCCGGCCGGGGGTGCTCGGACAGCGACCGGCAGAAGGCGATGCGGGCGGAGGCCTCCCCGACGGCGGCCAGGAGCAGGGCGGTCGCGGAGCCGCCGCAGGGCCGGTCGGCCAGCGGCTCGCGCCACCCCGCCTCCGCCGCCGGTTCGCCCCGCTCCGCGCTCTGCCCGCCCTTCCGCTCGCCCTCCAGCAGCCACCGCAGCCGGCGGCGGGCGTCGTCGCGGGCGGCGGCGCGGGCGGCCGACGGTGCGGGAAGGCCGCACAGGTCGGTCAGGGCCCAGTCGGGGGCATCGGGGGCGCCGGGCGCCGGGAAGGCCCG
Source organism: Nocardiopsis baichengensis YIM 90130 (assembly GCF_000341205.1). Classification (NCBI taxonomy): domain Bacteria; kingdom Bacillati; phylum Actinomycetota; class Actinomycetes; order Streptosporangiales; family Nocardiopsidaceae; genus Nocardiopsis; species Nocardiopsis halophila. Next base: position 65,333 of record NZ_ANAS01000022.1, read on the forward strand.
GCGCCGGCCCGCGCCGAGGTGGAAGGCGCCGTTGCGGGCGGTGCGCACCAGGGCGCCGAACAGGGCGGGCTCGGGTTCGAGGGTGAGGCGGCCGTCGGCGGCGGCGCTCGCGCGGGCGATGCCGTCCTCGCCTTCGAGCCGGGCGGCGATGCCGCGGGCCAGGCGCTCGGGGCCGGTTCCGGCGCCCTTGGCCAGGCGGAGGGCGAGGGCCGAGGTGAGCCGGAGCGTGCCCTTCTCCCGCCGGGGGTCGGCCGGCGGGAGGGCGCGGGGGTCGGCCCCGAGCGCGTCCGCGGCGGCACGGCGCACGGCCGCGTCGACCTCCCAGGGGGCGGCGGAGGGGAGCGCCATCAGGCGACCCCGGCGAGTTCGCGGACGGTCCCGATGAGCTCGTTCGGGTCGAAGGGCTTGGTGAGGTAGGCGTCGACGCCCAGTTCCTCGCCGCGCCGCAGGTCCTCGCCCTGGGCGCGGGCGGTGATGAGCACGACCTTGGCCTCGCGGGTCCCCGCGTTCTCGCGCAGGCGGGTGGCGGTGACCCAGCCGTCGAGCCGCGGCATCATCACATCGAGGGTGATCACGTGCGGGCGCACCTCCTCGGCCCGCTCCAAGCAGTCGCGGCCGTCGACGGCCTGGTGCACCTCGAACCCTTCGAGCTGCAGGTTCACCGCTATGAGCTGCCTGATGACCTCGTTGTCGTCGACCACCAGCACCCGTGCAACCGCATCTCCCACGCTGGCGAGACTAGCGCCCGCCCCATCGGCCGCGCGGCCGTTTCGCACGATCCACCCTCGGAGTGCTGCTAGAGTTGTCCACGCAGCGCGCCCCCTTAGCTCAGGGGATAGAGCACCGGCCTCCGGAGCCGGGTGCGGAGGTTCGAATCCTCCAGGGGGCACATCGCAGCGGCCGCTCAGGGCCGCACTACGACCAGCGGGAATGCTTCGGCACCCGCTGGTCTTTCTTTTTCCGCCACTGGAACAATCGGGACATGCTCCCCGTCGCCCCCTCCCGGATCCTGCGCAGCGCCGTCGCCAGCGTCCTCGCCCTGGTCTGCGGGCTGGCCATGGTGGGCGGCTCGGCCTATGCGCTGGCCGTGAACCTCCCCGACGGGGACCGGGAGAACCGGGCCTACCTGGAGGCCGAGCCCTGCGCCTCCCCGCCCGGGGGGTCGGCCGACTGCCTGTGGGAGCAGGAGTTCACCGCCTCCGACATCGTCACCGAGCGGGGACGGGGGGCCCGGAACGAGCTCACCCTCACCGCCGTGGACGACCCCCGCTTCCAGACGCGCACCCACGCTCCCCGGTCGATACTGCGCCGCCTGGAGGAGGGACAGAAGGTGACCGGCACCGTCTGGCGCGGGCTGCCGCGGGAGATCACCGCCGGGGGCGACCCCGGGCGCACCGGCCACTACCCGGTCGACCAGCGCCGCAACTCCCTGTTCCTCGCGCTCATCCTCGCGCCGGGCGGGCTGGTGGTGACCGCGGTGTGCGCCCTGCGGCTGGTGCGCCGCCGGGCGCCGACCAGGCCGATGGCGGCCGCCCTGGGACTCGGCCTGGCCCTGCCGGTGGCCGGGCTCATCATGCCGATGTTCCTGGGCGACCTGCAGGACCGGTGGTGGGGCGTGCTCCTGGTCTGGTCGGTGCTCGCCGTCCTGATGGCGCTCACGGCCTGGGTCTCTGCCACCTACACGTCGCCCGAACGGGTCGAGGAGAGCGCCCCCGGCACGGACCTCAGAGATTGAACCAGTGGATGTGCCGGCACCGGGAGCAGACGTAGCACGTCGCGCTCTGGTTGAGGAAGTCCACGTCGAAGAAGGTCGCACCGGCGGTGTTCAGCTGCCACCGGCGCTCATGGAAGGTGTCATTCCCGCAGACCAGGCAGGACAGCGCCCCGCCCCCGCGCAGGGCCACCGTGGATCCGGACTCGTCGGTCATCTCTCCCCGTTCCGCCTCGGTACGGACGGCGGACCACGTTACGCCCTTCGGGGGCGCCCCTTCCGTTCGGCGACCATCCGTATACCGTGTACGAGATCACACGAGCGGACGGAGGGACGGCCGGATGAGCGGATTCACCACCAGGCCCGAGGTGCGCGGGACCTTCGGGATGGTCGCGTCGACCCACTGGATCGCCAGCGCCGTGGGGATGTCCGTGCTGGAGCGCGGCGGCAACGCCTTCGACGCCGCCGTGGCCGCGGGGTTCACCCTCCAGGTGGTCGAGCCCCACCTCAACGGGCCCGGCGGCGAGGTGCCCATCGTCTTCCAGGCCGCCGGGGAGCGCCCCGCCGTGCTCTGCGGCCAGGGCCCCTCCCCCGCAGCGGCCACCCCCGAGGCGTTCGGGGACGCGGAGCGCATCCCCGGCAGCGGCGTACTGCCGGCGTGCGTGCCCGGCGCGTTCGACGCCTGGGCGCTGCTCGCCCGCGACCACGGCACCCTTCCGCTGCGCGACCTGCTCGGGCCCGCCATCGGCTACGCCCGCTCCGGCTACCCGCTGCTCCCGCAGATCACCGACAAGATCGCCGGGGTGCGCGACATCTTCCTGGAGCACTGGCCCACCTCCGCCCGGGTGTGGCTGGACCGCGGCGGCGCGGTGCCCTCCCCCCGCGGCCTGCACCGCAACCCCCTCCTCGCCGACGCCTACGAGCGCCTGCTCACCGAGGCCGAGGACGCCGCCCGCGGCCGGGAAGGGGTCTACGACGCCGCCCGCCGCGTCTGGCGGGAGGGGTTCGTCGCCCAGGCGATCGTCGACTTCCTCGCCGACCCGCCGCCCGGCGGCACCGGCGAGCCCCAGCGCGCCCTGCTCACCGGCGACGACCTGGCGTGCTGGAGCGCGACGTACGAGGAGCCCGCCTCCCTGGAGTACAACGGCCTGACCGTGCACAAGACCGGCCCCTGGGGCCAGGGCCCGGTCTTCCTCCAGCAGCTCCGCCTGGCCGAGGCCCTGGGCACCGGGGACGCCGACCCGCTCTCCGCCGACTTCGTCCACCTGGTCACCGAGGCCGCCAAGCTCGGCTTCGCCGACCGCGAGGCGCACTACGGCGACCCCCGCTTCACCGACGTCCCCCTGGACGCCCTGCTCTCTCCCGGGTACGCGGCCGAGCGCGCCGCACTGGTCGGGGCCGAGGCCTCCCTGGAGCTGCGCCCCGGCTCCCCCGGCGGCCGCGCCCCGTACCTGCCCGACCTGAGCTTCGAGGCCGCCGCGACCGCCGCCGACCGGGCCGGCGGCGAGCCGACCGTGGACCGCTCCGGCGTGCAGCGCGGCGACACCTGCCACCTGGACGTGGTCGACGCCGCCGGCAACGCGGTGGCGGCCACCCCTTCCGGCGGGTGGCTGGCCAGCTCCCCCGTCGTCCCCGGGCTCGGCTTCCCGCTGGGCACCCGCGGCCAGATGTTCTGGCTCGACCCGCGCTCCCCCAGCGCCCTCGCCCCGCGCAAACGCCCCCGCACGACGCTCTCCCCGACGCTGGTCACCCGGGGCGGGGAGCCGGTGGCGGCGCTGGGCACCCCCGGCGGCGACCAGCAGGACCAGTGGTCGCTGACGCTCTTCCTGCGCCTGGTGCACGGCGGGGCGCGCCCCCTGGAGACCGACCTGCAGGCGGCGGTCGACGCGCCCATGTTCCACACCAACGCCCTGCCCTCCTCCTTCTATCCGCGCGAGATCGCCCCGGGCGAGCTGGTGGTGGAGGACCGCCTGGGCGCGGACGCCATCGCCGAACTGCGCCGGCGCGGCCACCGGGTCACCGTGTCGGGGCCGTGGACGCTGGGCCGGGTGTGCGCGGTGGTCCGCGACCCGGGCACCGGCCTGCTGCGCGCCGCCGCCGACCCGCGCGGCGCCCAGGGGTACGCGATCGGCCGGTGAGAGCACCGGCCGCGCGGGGACGCGCGGGGACGCGTGGGGTCCCCGGGCCCGGTGGGGCATCACCGGGCCGCCGAACGGGTAGGGGCCGGATCGTCGGGCACCGCCCGGGCCGGAAGGAGCGCGCATGCACCTGGACATGGTCGTGGAGATCCCGCAGGGGTCGCGGAACAAGTACGAGATGGACCACGGGTCGGGCCGGATCCGCTTGGACCGGACGCTGTTCACCTCGACCCAGTACCCGGCCGACTACGGCTACTTCCCGGGGACGCTGGCCGAGGACGGCGACCCGCTGGACGCGATGGTGCCGCTGGAGCAGCCGTCGTTCCCCGGCTGCGTGGTGCGGGTGCGGCCGGTGGCCGTGTTCTGGATGCGCGACGAGAAGGGGCCCGACGCCAAGGTGCTGTGCATGCCGGCCGAGGACCCGCGCCTGGAGCACGTGCGCGACCTGAAGGACCTGCCCGAGTTCCAGCGCCGGGAGATCACCCACTTCTTCGAGATCTACAAGCTGCTGGAGCCGGGCAAGAGCTCGGAGGTGCGCGGCTGGCAGGCCCGCAGCGCCGCGATCGAGGCCATCGAGGACGCCCGGCGGCGCGCGGGCGCCCCCGTCTAGCGCGTGGCCGGGACCGCGTCCCAGAGCCGCCGGGTCTCCGCCCCGGGGTCCTCCACCAGCGACGAGTACGGGTCGGCGAACCTCCACACCGGCCGGCCCACCGGGTTCCACGGCGTCCACCCCGGGTCGCCGGTGCGGGCGAAGCGCACCCAGGCCGAGCGCACCTCGCCGGAGAGCCGCTCCGGCGGACCGGCGCCGACCAGTCCTTCGGCGCGGGAGAGGGTGCCGAACAGGAACGGCAGCTCGACGCCGTGGCAGGCGCCCAGCTCGCCGCCGAAGCGGGGCGAGCGCCAGGCGAACTCGTAGCCGAAGGCGCGCACGCCCACCCGGGACCGGGCCTCGAGCACCCGGTAGGCCGGGATGCGGTAGAACGCGTCGCCGAGCAGCGCGGCGAGCGCGTCGCCCGCGCAGCCGGGGTGCTCGGCGGCGTAGACCCCGGCGGCCTTGGCCTCCAGCCCCAGGCGGGAGACGGTCTCGCCCAGCTCCCGCTCCCCGGCGGCGCGGTGCGCCCCGGCGGGCACCAGGAAGCGCCGGTACTCCTCGGCGGCGGTGCCGATGAGCAGGTCCACCTCGGCGCCCTCGCCCGCGCGCAGCCCGTCGACGGGGCGGCGGGCGAGCAGTTCGCCGTCGACGACCGGCGCGAACGGCAGGGCCGCCGGGTGGGACAGCCGCTCGCCCCACACCCGCGGGTCGGGGCGGCCCTCGAACTCGGCGGCGATCGCGGACGCGGCCCGTGCCAGCAGGTCGGGCGGCACCCGGGACAGCGCGGCGGCGGAGGCGGACCGCGCCCCTGCACGGCGGGCCAGCCGGTCGGCGACGCGGCGCGCGTCCTCGGCCCGCAGGGCGTGGTGCCCGGCGCCGGACTGGGCGATCACCCGGCGGAACAGTCCGCGGGCGCGCGGTGCGGTCATGAGGGCGACCGCGCTCATGGCGCCGCCGGCGTGGCCGAAGACCGTGACCTTGCCGGGGTCGCCGCCGAACCGGTCGATGTTGTCGCGCACCCACTCCAGGGCCTGGACCTGGTCGAGCAGCCCGGCGTTGGGGGTGCCGCCGTCGAGCAGCGCGAAGCCCTCGGCGCCGGTCCGGTAGGTGAGGGAGACGGCGACGACGCCCTCCCGGGCCAGCGCCGCGGCCGCACAGACCGGGTCGGGGCCGGCGCCGTCCCGGAGGCCGGGGCCGGGGATCCACACCATGACGGGCAGTCCGCCCGCCCCCGGGTCGGGCGTCCACACGTCGAGGACGAGGGGGCCGCCGCCGGGGGCGGCGGCGTCCCGGACGTCGTCCCAGGGGGCGGGGTGGCGCGGGGGCCGGAACCGCAGCTCCCCCACCGGGGGCGCGGCGTAGGGGATCCCGCGGAAGACCGCGACCCCGCCGTCGGACCCGCCGTCGAAGGCGCCCCGTACCCGCCCGGTGACGGTGTCCACCACCGGCTGCATGATCGGCTCCCCTCCCGCGTTCCCTCCGGTCCTCACCCGTCCTACGGAGCCACCGGAAGGGAGTCAATAGGGCGAAAGCCCTAGGGGTGACCTGTTCCGGACAGGAATGCCGACCCACCGGGGATCATGCGAGCGCACGGGACGCACGGGACGCACGGGGCCCTCCGCCGGCGCTACCGGTGGGGGTCCGCCTCCCCGGCCCGTGCCACCGCCGCCTCGGCCGCCGGGCGGGCCGCCTCGCGGTCCTCGGCCACCAGGCCCAGCCGGGTGCGGCGGTCCAGGACGTCCTCCGCGTCCAGCGCCCCCTCCGCCTCGACGGCGAAGCGCATCTCCGCCGGGGTCACCCCCGCCGCGACGGGGCGCAGCATCTCCGGGTCGCCGCCGGCCGCCGCCACGACCGCGGGGGCCTCGGTGCCGTAGCGGGCGATCATCCTCCTGGGGGCGTCCACCGCATCGAGCACGGCCCGCGGCGCCGCGCCGACCAGCGGCAGCGCGCGCGTCCTGCACGCCCCCGCCGCCAGCCCCGCCGCCCCGACGGCCGCGTCCACCGCCTCCTCGGCCATCCTCCGGTAGGTCGTCAGCTTGCCCCCGACGACCGTGAGCACGCCCTCGGCCGACCGGATCACCGCATGGCTCCGGGACAGGTCCGCGCTGGTGCCGCCCCGGCCCTCCAGCAGCGGCCGCAGCCCCGCGTAGGCTCCGGCCACGTCCGCCCGCCCGAGCGCCGTCCCCAGCGCCCGGTTGAGCACCTCCAGCAGGAAGTCGACGTCGCCCTCCGGGGCCTGCGGCACCTCCGGGAGCGGTCCGTCCACCGGCTCGTCGGTCAGACCCGCGAACACCCGCCCGTCCGGCTGCGGCAGCGCGAACACGAACCGGTTGGCCGTCCCCGGCACCGGCACCATCAGCGCCGCCTTGGGCCGCCCCACGGACTCCGCGCGCAGGACCGCGTGCGTGCCCCGGCTCGGCCGCAGCCGCACCTGGGGGACGAGCTCGCCCGCGTAGACGCCCGTGGCGTTGACCACCGCGCGCGCCGCGACCTCGATCCTGCGCCCCGTCCGCAGGTCGCGCAGGACCGCGCCGTCGCCGCCCAGCCGTTCGGCCGCGCAGCGGGTGACGACCCCGGCCCCGAGGCCGGCGGCGGTCCGCGCCAGGGCCACGACCAGCCGCGCGTCGTCGGTGAGCTGCCCGTCGAAGGAGAGCAGCCCTCCGCGCAGCCCTTCGCGGCGGACCCCGGGGAGCAGCCGCAGGGTCTGCTCGACGGTGAGCCTGCGCGAGCGCGGCAGCGCGCGGCGGTCGGTCCCGGCCGCCGCGCGGAGCACGTCCCCGACGGCCATCCCGGCGCGGGCGGCGGCCGCGTGCGCGGTGTCCACGCCCTCGTGCAGGGGGATCACCATCGGCAGTGCCCGCACCAGGTGGGGTGCGGTGGTCTCCATGAGCACGCCGCGTTCGCGCGCGCTCTCGACCGCCACACCGATCTGCCCCTTGGCGAGGTAGCGCAGCCCGCCGTGCACGAGCTTGGAGCTCCACCTGCTGGTGCCGTGCGCCAGGTCGCCCCGGTCGACGAGGGCGACCCTCAGCCCCCGTGCGGCGGCGTCGAGCGCCGTCCCCGCACCGGTCACGCCCGCGCCGACCACCAGGAGGTCCGGCTCGCCGCCGGAGGCCAGGGCGTCGAGGTCCGCCCGGCGCCGCGCCGCGTCGAGTGCCGTCGCCGGGTCCACCCGCGGCCGGTCCGCCCCGCTCATCGGTCCCCCTCCGGCGCCAGGTAGCCGTCGAGGAGCCGGCGCGCCTCGGCGACCAGCGCGTCCTCGTCCAGCACGTCCTCGGTGAGGCGGCGCGAGGTCATCAGTCCCTGCACCGACAGCAGCACGACCCGCGCGAGGGCCTCGGGGTCGCCCCCGCGGATCGACCCGTCGGCCTGCCCGTCCTCGATGCCGGTGCGCAGCAGGTCCAGGGCGGCGAACTGGCTGGTGCCCAGGCGCTGGAAGGCGTAGACGGCCATGGTCTCGGGCTCGTGGTCGATGATCCGGGTGAACAGCGGGTGCCGCAGGGCCCGGCGCATCAGCCCGTCGGCCTGGGCGGTGAGGCGCTCCCGGGCGGTGCCCCCGCCCTGTTCGCCGGCCCGGTCGAGCAGCGCCAGCAGCTCGCGGGTGAGCAGGTCGGCCACGAGGGCGGTGACGTCCGGCCAGCGCCGGTAGACGGTCGGGCGGCTCACCCCCGCCCTGCGGGCCACGTCGGTCAGGGTGGTGCGGCGGATGCCGAAGGCCTCGACGCAGGCGCGGGCGGCGTCCAGGACCTCGTCCTCAACGTTACGTCTTGACGTCATATGTAAAACTGTACGCCATGAGCATGCAGCGACCCACCGCCCGCACCGGCGCGATGTCCTGGTACGCCTGGGGCGAGGAGGACCGCGCCGCGCCCCTCGCCCCGCACGTGCGCGAGCTGATCGCCCGGACCCTCGGCGCCGAGCTGCACGACCTGCCGCCGGTGCCCGAGGAGGAGGTGCGCCTGCCCGAGCCGGAGCTGCCCGGCCCCGCCCGGGACGCCCTCGCCGCCGCACTCGGCGGGGACGGCTCCCGGGTGCGCTCCGACCGCGCCGCGCGGCTGCGGCACGCCGCCGGCAAGTCCACCCCCGACCTGCTGCGGATGCGCGCCGGGCGCGGCGTGCGGGCGCCGGACGCGGTGGTGCTGCCCGGCTCGCACGAGGAGGTGGAGGCGGTGCTGGCCGCCTGCGCCGGGCACCGGGTCGCGGTGGTGCCGTTCGGCGGCGGGACCAGCGTGGTGGGCGGCGTCGACCCGCTGCGCGGGCCGTTCTCCGCCGTCGTCGCCCTGGACCTGCGCGGGATGGACCGGCTGGTGCGCATCGACGCCGAGTCGGGGACCGCCGTCCTCCAGGCGGGCCTGCGCACCCCGGAGGCCGAGGAGCTGCTGGCGGCGCACGGGTACACGCTGGGCCACCTGCCGCAGAGCTATGAGTACGCCACCATCGGCGGCTACGCGGCGACCCGCTCCAGCGGCCAGGCCTCCTCCGGCTACGGCCGGTTCGACGCCATGGTGCTGGCCCTCAAGGCCGCCACCCCGCGCGGCACCCTGGAGCTCGGGCGCGCCCCCGCCTCGGCGGCCGGACCCGACCTGCGCCAGCTGCTGCTCGGCTCCGAGGGCGCCTTCGGGGTGATCACCGAGGTGACGGTGCGGGTGCGCCCGGTGCCCGCCGCCCGCCACGACGAGGCGTGGGCCTTCCCCGGCTTCGCCGAGGGCGCCGCCGCCCTGCGCGCGCTGGCCCGGTCCCCGCTGCGCCCGACCACGGCCCGCCTGTCCGACGAGACCGAGACCTTCGTCAACGCCGCCCTGTCCGGCAAGGAGGCCGCCCCCGGCTGCCTGGCGGTGATCGGGTTCGACGGGGACGCCGAGGACGTGGAGGCCCGCCGCGCCGCGTGCGCGCGCCTCCTGGGCGAGGCGGGCGGGACCCCGCTGGGCTCCGGGCCGGTCGCCGACTGGCGCGACTCCCGCTTCCACGCCCCCTACCTGCGCGACACCCTGCTCTCGGCGGGCGTCCTCGCCGAGACCCTGGAGACCGCCGCCACGTGGGCCGGCCTCCTGCCGCTCTACCGCGCGACGTCGGAGGCGGTCTCCGAGGCCCTCAAGGGCCGGGAGGGCGACGCGGTGGTGCTCTGCCACATCTCGCACACCTATCCCGAGGGCGCCTCGCTGTACTTCACCGTGGTCACCGCCGCCGGGGACGACCCGCCGGCGCGGTGGGAGCGGGCCAAGCGCGCGGCCGGCGACGCGATCGCGGCCAACGGCGGGACCATCAGCCACCACCACGCCGTGGGCACCGACCACCTGCCGTGGATGGAGTCCGAGATCGGCCCCCTGGGGGCCGAGGTGCTGCGCGCCGTCAAGGAGCGCCTGGACCCCGAGGGCATCCTGAACCCCGGCAAGCTCGTTCCGCCCAGGGCCGACTGACCTGGGCTCTTGACCGGGTGCGGTCACGGCGGTGCCGGGAACGGCCATCCGTATTGCCAGGGGGCGCCCGCGCGGTGAGTGTCACGGGTACCAGAGGCGGGCGGCGCGAGGCCGCCGCTCCCCCCACCGCCGCCACTCCCGTCCCCGGCACGGCGCCGTGCCGGGAGGAAGCAGGGGCCGCAATGGAGAGCCGAAGCACCACCGTGCCGACCGTGCCCGAACAGCTGCCGGTGGAGGTCACCGGGGCCGGGGACGTCCTCCCGCAGCCGGAGTCGCCCACCCGCACCCACGGGTACGTCCCGCGCGGGCTCGGCTATGTCCCCGAGTCCCGCACCCACGAGGGGCGCTTCGGGCGGATGTTCCGCCGGCTGCCGCCGTTCGTGCCCGGCCCGGACGAGATCGCCGAGATCGCGGCGGTGATGGCCGACCCGCAGCCGCCGGACCGGGCCCGCGACAACCCCGACATCCCGGCCGGCTACACCTACCTGGGCCAGTTCGTCGACCACGACCTGACCCTGGACACCTCCGGGATCCAGGAGCGCCGGGACGACCCGGACGCCCTGACCAACTTCCGCACCCCCCGCTTCGACCTGGACGGCCTCTACGGCCGCGGCCCGGCCGACCAGCCCTACCTGTACGAGGCGGGGGGCTCGGGCCGGCTGGCCGTGGACCGCCGCGGCGACCTGCTCGACCTGCCCCGCTCGGCGCAGGGCACCGCGCTGCTGGGCGACCCGCGCAACGACGAGAACATCCTGGTCGGCCAGGTGCACCTCACCATGGCCCTGTTCCACAACCGGGTGCTGGAGCTGCTGGAGGATCTGCCGGGCCTGGAGCGGCGCCCCGGCGAGGACGACTTCGCCCTGGCCCAGCGCACCGTCCGCTGGCACTACCAGTGGATGGTGGTGCACGACTTCCTGCGCCGGATCGTCGGCGAGCGGACGCTGGCCGACGTCCTGGTCCGCGAGCCGCTGATCCGGGGCGGCCGCCCGGTGGAGCAGCCGCGCCTGCGCTTCTTCGGCTGGAAGCGCAACCCGTTCATGCCGGTGGAGTTCTCGGTGGCCGCCTACCGCTTCGGCCACTCCCTGGTTCGGGCCGGCTACAAGTTCAACACCACCGTCCCGCCGCTGCCCACCTTCGTGCCCACGCCCGTCTCCGAGACCGACCCGCTGGCGCACCTGGGCGGGTTCCGCCCGCTGCCGGACCAGTGGCAGGTGGAATGGGACCGGTTCTTCCCGATCAGCGGCAAGGACGCCGAGCGGATCACCCCCTCGCGGGCGATCGACCCGCTGCTGGCGCCCCCGCTGCTGGAGCTGCCCCCGGAGGTGGCGCCGGTGATGGCCTCGCTGGCCGAGCGCAACCTGACTCGCGGGGCGCGCCTGGGCCTGCCCTCGGGCCAGGGGGTGGCCCGGGCGATGGGCGCCGACCCGCTCACCGACGAGGAGCTGGACCTGCCCCGGCCGGGCCCGGCGCCGCTGTGGTTCTACGTGCTGCGCGAGGCCGAGGTGCAGTGCCGCGGCCGCCACCTGGGGCCGGTCGGCGGGCGGATCGTCGCCGAGGTGGTGCTGGGCCTGATGGCCGCCGACCCCGCCTCCTACCTCGCGGTCGAGCCGGGGTGGCGGCCCACGCTGCCCTCGCAGGTCCCCGGCGACTTCACCATGCCCGACCTGGTCTCCTTCACCGGCTTCGGGCTGCGCCAGGTCTGAGCTCCGGCGGGCGCGTACAGTGCCCGCGTGGACATCGCATGGGCCTCGCGCCCCGGGGCGGGCGCGCACAACGAGGACGTGGCCGCGGCGGGGGCCGGCTGGGCGTTCGTGCTGGACGGCGCGACCGCCCCGCCGGGGGCCGCCGACGCCTGCCGGCACGGGGTGCGCTGGACGGTGCGGCGGCTGGCCGCCGAGCTGGCGGCGCTGCTGGGCGCCCCGGCGGCCCGGAGCGCCCCGGGGGCGGTGCTGGCCGGAGCGCTGGAGGAGGCCACCGTGCGCACCCGGGCCGCGCACGGGCCGGGCTGCGACCCCGACCACCCGGACGCCCCGTCGAGCACGGTCGCGGCGGTGCGCGCGGTCCCCGGCGGGCTGGAGTACCTGGTGCTGGCCGACTCCGCGGTGCTGCTCCCGGTGCCGGGCGGCCCGCCGCGGGTGCTCACCGACGACCGCCTCGACCGGCTGCCCGGGGGCCGCCCCTACCCGCCGGGGCTGGTGCGGTCGCTGCGCAACGCCCCGGGCGGGTTCTGGGTGGCCGGCTCCCGGCCCGACGCCGCCCGCGAGGCGCTGACCGGGGTGCACGCCTTCCGCGCCGCGCCGGACGGCGGCGAGGACCGGCGGTTCGCCCTGCTCACCGACGGGTGCACGCGGCTGGCCGAGCGGTTCGGCCACGGCTGGGACCGGGTGTGGAAGTGCGCCGAGGACGAGGGGCCCGAAGCGCTGATCACGTGGGTGCGCGGCGAGGAGGAGGGCGCCCCGCCCTCCCCCGGCAAACGCCACGACGACGCGACCGCGCTGTTCGGGCGGCTCGACCCGGTGCGCGCTTAGGCGGTCTCGGCCTCGCTCCTCAGCGCGGAGTCGACCTGCTCGGCCAGCTCCACGGCGAGGCGGGCCTTCTCCTCGGCCTCTTCGTCGTCGCCGTAGTAGGTCACCCCGACGATGACGTTGGACGTGCGGAAGACCGCCGTCCCGAACTCCCAGTCCTCGCCGAGGAAGGAGTCCTTCAGCACGAAGGCCCGCTGCTCGTCGCCGACGGAGATCGGTTCGGTGCCCAGGATCTCCCGGCTGTGCTCATCCTCGGACTCCGAGGAGCCCGAGGAGCCCGAGGAGCCCGAGCCGCCGTCCTCCTGGTCCTCCAGCTGGTCGTCGAGGTCCTCCACCTGGTCCTCGAAGAAGCGGGCCGGCTTGCGGTAGTCGTCGTCGCGCGTGGCCGGGTCGAAGAGCTCGGCCCACATGCCGAAGGCGGGTTCGTCCCCGCCGCCCGCGCCGGTGCAGCCCAGCGCCTGGACGACGTCGTCGTCACCGCTCTCGGGGCCGCCGGGGCTCTCGTCGACCTCCGTGCCCTCCAGGTCGCCGATGCGGGCCAGCGCGTCCTCGGGCAGGAGGTCGTCGCAGCCGGGCAGGCCCGCGTAGGCCGGGCCGGTCCGGGTGGTCAGGATGACGACCGTCACGACGGCGACCAGCACCAGCGCGGCGCCGCCCGCGGCCAGCCCGATGAGCAGCCCCTTGCGGTTCGGGGGCTGCCCGGCCCCTCCTGGCGGCATCCCTCCGGGAGGCATCCGGCCAGGGGGCGTGCCGCCGGGCGGAGGCCCTGCGGGCGGGGGCGTCGGCCCGCCGGGGGCACCGGGGCCACCGGGGAACGCCGGACCTCCGGGCGTACCGGGGAACGGCGGGCCGCCGTGCGGACCGGGGCCGTGCTGACCGGAGCCGTGCTGACCAGGGTCCTGGGGACCGGACGGGGGGTAGGGGGGACCGGCGGCCATCGTGGGGACTCCTCAGGGGGTTCTCGGGGGAGGGGGAGGAAACGCCCGACTGGGCGGGCGCGATCCACCGTACACACCGGCGGGGTCGCCCCCGGCACGTGACGACCGGCACACCGCCCGTCAGGGGTGCGTTAAGAATCTCCGCTTCCTCCCCGTCACCCCCTTCAATGGCGTTTCGGGCGGGTTCCCGCCCACCGAGGGGCCACCCGCCCGCCGGACGGGCCGATCACGGAAGAGCAGTGGAAGACCAGGCGAAATCACCCACAATGGATGGTGTGACACGAGGACGGCTGCGCATCTACCTCGGGGCGGCGCCCGGGGTGGGCAAGACCTATGCCGCGCTGAGCGAGACCCGCAGGCGCGCCGCCCGCGGCACGGACGTGGTCATCGGCTTCGTCGAGACGCACGGCCGCGGCCGCACGGCCGAACTCACCGAGGGTCTGGAGGTGCTGCCGCGCCGCCGGATCGCGCACCGCGGGACGGAGTTCGAGGAGTTCGACGTCGACGCCGCGCTGCGCCGCGCCCCGAAGGTGGCCCTGGTCGACGAGCTCGCGCACACCAACGTCCCGGGCAGCCGCAACGCCAAGCGCTGGCAGGACGTCGAGGAGCTGCTCAACGCCGGCGTCGACGTCGTCTCCACGGTGAACATCCAGCACCTGGAGTCGCTGAACGACGTCATCAAGCAGATCACCGGCACCCGGCAGGGCGAGACCATCCCCGACGAGATCGTGCGCCGCGCCGACCAGATCGAGCTGTGCGACATGTCGCCCTTCGCGCTGCGGCGCCGCATGTCGCACGGGAACATCTACCCGGCGGAGAAGGTCGACGCCGCGCTGTCCAACTACTTCCGCGAGGGCAACCTGACCGCCCTGCGCGAGCTGGCCCTGCTGTGGGTGGCCGACCGGGTCGACGAGGGCCTGGCCCGCTACCGGGGCGAGCACAAGATCCGGCACACCTGGGAGGCCCGCGAGCGGATCGTGGTCGCCCTGACCGGCGGCCCCGAGGGCGAGACCCTCATCCGCCGGGCGGCGCGCATCTCGGCCCGGCTGCGCGGCGGCCACCCCCAGCCCAGCCACCTGATGGCGGTGCACGTGGCGGCCGGGGACGGCCTGGCGCGGGTGGCCACCGAGTCGCTGGTCCGCCAGAAGCGGCTGCTGGCCGAGCTCGGCGGCACCTACCACCAGGTGATCGGCGACGACGTGCCCACCGCGCTGCTGGAGTTCGCCCGCGGGGTGAACGCCACCCAGATCGTGCTGGGCTCCTCCCGCCGCCGCTCCTGGCAGTACGTGTTCGGTCCCGGCGTGGGCGCCACCGTGGCCCGCGAGTCCGGCGACATCGACGTGCACATCGTCACCCACGAGGAGGTGGGCAGCGGCCGGGGGCTGCCCCCGCCCCTGCGCGGGGCGATCGGCCGCGCCCGCGCCGCCTGGGGCTGGGCGATGGCGGCGCTGCTGCCGCCGCTGCTGGCAGGGCTCCTGCACCTGCCGCCCTTCAACGCCCTGGGGCTCACCACCGACCTGCTGGTGTTCCTCACCGCCACCGTCGGGGTGGCCATGGTCGGCGGCCTGTGGCCGTCGATCGTCTCCGCGGTGTGGGGCAGCGTCCTGCTGAACCTGCTGTTCCCCCCGCCGCTCTACCGGGCGACCATCACCGACGCCGACAACACCATCGCGCTGGGGGTGTTCGTCTTCGTGGGGGTGCTCGTGGCGTTCGTGGTCGACCTGTCCAAGCGCCACTCGCTCGCGGCCGCCCGCGCGCGCTCGGAGGCCTCCACCATCTCCCTGCTGGCGGGGAGCGTGCTGGCCTCGGAGAATCCGCTGCGCGCGCTGCTGATCCGGATCCGCGAGACGTTCACGCAGCGCTCGGTGGCGCTGCTGGAACAGCAGGACGACGGGTCCTGGTCGCTGGTGGAGAGCCACGGCGACGCCCCCTGCGCCACCCCGGACGAGGCCGACGCCCTGGTCTCGGTCAGCGACTCCCTGGCGCTGGCCCTGCGCGGCCGCGTGCTGCCCGCCTCCGACCGGCAGATCCTCAGCGCGTTCGCCAGCCACATCGGCATCGCCCTGGAGCGCCAGCGGCTGGCCCGGGACGCCGCGCTGGCGCGGCGCCAGGCCGCCGGGAACAAGATCCGCACCGCGCTGCTGGCCGCGGTCTCCCACGACCTGCGCACCCCGCTGACCTCCATCAAGGCCAGCGTCTCCAGCCTGCGCTCGCCCGAGATCCACCTGGACGAGGCGGACCGCGGCGAACTGCTGGAGAACATCGAGGAGTCCACCGACCGGCTCAACGGCCTGGTCGGCAACCTGCTGGACATGAGCCGGCTGCAGACCGAGTCGGTCACCCCCAAGATCCGCGAGGTGGGGCTGGAGGAGGTGGTCCCGGCCGCGCTCATCGGCGTCCCCCCGGCGGAGGTGGAGGTGGACGTGCCCGACGCGCTGCCGCGGGTGCGGGTCGACGCCGGGCTGCTGGAGCGGGCGGTGGCCAACGTGCTGCAGAACGCGGTGCGCCACTCCCCCGCCGGCGGGCCGCCGGTGCGGGTGGCCGCCAGCGCCCACGAGGGGGCGGTGGAGCTGCGGATCGTGGACCACGGTCCGGGCGTGGACGACGAGTACAAGGAGCGCATCTTCGAGGCCTTCCAGCGCCTGGGGGACGCCCCCCGCGGGACCGGAATCGGCCTGGGCCTGGCCGTGGCCCGCGGGTTCGCCGAGGCCATGGACGGCGGGCTGGCCGCCGAGGACACCCCCGGCGGCGGGCTGACCATGGTCTTCACCCTGCGCTCCGCGGCCCGGCCGGGCGCGGGGCCCGAACCGGAAACCGAGGACGCCTGATGCGGATTCTCGTCGTCGACGACGACGCCCAGATCATCCGGGCCATGCGGATCAACCTGCGCGCCCGGGGCTACGACGTGGACACCGCCTTCGACGGGGCCTCGGCCCTGCACGCGGCGGCGAAGAACCCCCCGGACGTGGTCCTGCTCGACCTGGGCCTGCCCGACATGGAGGGCGGCGAGGTGATCGAGGGGCTGCGCGGCTGGACCCAGGTGCCCATCATCGTGCTCTCGGCGCGCCACTCGGCCAGCGAGAAGGTGCGCTCGCTGGACCAGGGGGCCGACGACTACGTGACCAAGCCCTTCGGCATGGACGAGCTGCTGGCCCGGATCCGCGCCGCCCAGCGGCGCTCGGCCCCGGTGGAGGAGGCCCCGGTGGTGGCCGCCGACGCCTTCACCGTGGACCTGGGGGCCAAGCGGGTGAGCCGGGACGGCCGGGAGGTGCGGCTCACCCCCACCGAGTGGCACATCCTGGAGATCCTGGCCCGCAGCGCCGGACGACTGGTGAGCCAGCGCCGGCTGCTGCAGGAGGTGTGGGGCCCGGCCTACCAGAGCGAGACCAACTACCTGCGGGTCTACATGGCGCAGCTGCGCCGCAAGCTGGAGCCGGACCCGGCCCACCCCCGCCACCTGATCACCGAGGCGGGGATGGGCTACCGGTTCGAGAAGAGCGGCTGAGCCGCGGGGCGGGCGCGCCTCAGGCGCGCTCGTCCAGGTACTCCTCGCGCGCCTGGCGCAGGTGGTCGGGGTTGTCGGAGAACACCCCGTCCACGCCGGTGCGCAGCACCTCCACGTAGTAGGTTCGGTGGTCGCCGTAGGCGGTGGGGCCGCCGCCGGTGCGGTACCCCTCGGGCAGGAAGCCGTTCTCGCTGCGCAGGGTGTAGGGGGTGACCAGCAGGCCGCGCTCGTGGGCGTCGTCCACCAGCGCGGTGGGCTCGGCGGCCCGGCCGTCGTCCCCGATGGGCAGCACCCAGCGCAGGTCGGGGCCGATGGCCTCGGCGTACTCGGCGATCCCGTCGAGCGCCCCGGGGGTGGTCAGCTCCTGCTGCCCGGAGCCGATGAGCTGCACCACGGGGGTGTCGACCAGGCCGTCCACCTCGCGCGCGCTGTCCGGCTCGAAGGACTGCACGATGACCGGGGCGTCCTCGCCGTCGAGCCCGTGCCTCTCCAGCGAATCGGCCAGGGCCCTCTCGGTGTCCAGGCCGATGGAGTCGAAGTAGGCCCCGTGCTTGAGCTCGGGGATCAGCATGACGTCCCGGTAGCGGGGGTGCTTGGTCATGATCCTCCACTGGAGGACGACCTGCTCCCAGGTGGGGATGCGGAAGGCGCCGTCGAAGCGGGTGTTGTCGGGGCGGATGCCGGGCACGCGCTCCTTCGCGCGCAGCGTCCTGATCTCCTTGAGCGTGAAGTCCTCGGAGAACCAGCCCGTGACCGAGCGCCCGTCGATGGTCTTGGTGGTGCGCCGGTCGGCGAACTCGGGGCGGTCGGCCACGTCGGTGGTGCCGCTGAGCTCGTTCTCGTGGCGCACCACGAGGCGGCCGTCCTTGGTGGGCACCAGGTCCGGCTCCACCACGTCGGCGCCCATCCGGTAGGCCAGCCGGTAGGCGGACAGGGTGTGCTCGGGGCGGTAGGCGGAGGCGCCGCGGTGGGCGATCACCCAGGGCTCGTCGAGGAGGGACTCCCCCGCGGCCGCCGGGTCCGGGCGCTCGGCCGGCTCGGCGGCGGCGGCGGGGGCCTGCAGGGAGGCGAGCATCGCGCCCGCGGTGGCGGCGGTGGCGGCCAGGGCGATCCATCTGGGGGTGCGCGGCATGGGTCTCCTTATGTCCGCAGGTGGTGCACGGGCATGGGACGTTTCCGCACCCGCGCGTCGCCGGGCTTCACTCGGCTTGAACGAAAGCCCACGCGCGACGGAAAAGTAAACGGGCGGTCCGTTCGTGGCCAGGGCCCCGCGCGCCTCACGCACCCCCGTCGGCCAGCTCCATGAGGAAGGCGAACTGCGCGCCGCCGGCGCGGCCCCGGTCGGCCAGGGCGGCGGCGTAGACCGGCGCGAGCGCGCGGCACCACTCCAGCAGCCGTTCCTGGGACACCCCCATGGCCTCGGCCAGGGTCGCGGCCCGCGTGCGGGCCTCGTCGCGGCTCCGGGTCCGCCACAGGACCCAGTCGATGCCGTCGGCGGCGGGGTCGCCCAGGCAGGCCCGGGGGTCGACGGCGACCAGGCCGCGCTCGGGCCCGCCGTCCAGGACGTTGCCGGGGTGCAGGTCGCCGTGGAGGGGGACGCTGTCCTCCTCGCCCGCGCCGTGCGCCAGGGCGCGCGCCCAGGCGTGGCCGTGGTGCAGCAGGGGGGCGGGCACCAGGTCGGCCGCGGGCCCCTCGGCGCGCTGGCGCTCCCACAGGTCGAAGACGAACTGCATGCGGTTGACCAGGGGGTTGAGCTCCATGCGCTCGCGCCGGGAGACGGGGACCGCGTGCAGGTCGGCGATCAGCCCCCCGATCTCGCGCATGGACGGGACCTCCTTGCCCATGGCGACCGTGCGGCCCTCGCCGATGGCCTCCAGCAGGATGGCCCCGCGGGCCTCGTCCACGGCCCACACCCGCGGCACCCGGCGGGTGCCCTCCCACAGCCGCAGGACGCGCGCCTCCGAGGTGCCCATGCCGGCGTCGGGCGAGACCTTGAGGATCGCCGCCGAACCGTCGGAGCGGGTGCAGTGCAGCACCACCGAGGTGCGGCCGTGCGGGGCGGGGCCGGCGACCTTCAGGTCCCAGGCGCGGGCGAGCGACGCCACCAGGTCGGGAAGCTCCTCCAGCCAGGCGGACGCGCCGCCGCCGAACCTGCGCAGCAGGCGCTCTCGCTGCCGGTCGTCGACCAACTGCGCTGTGACGTTGCTCATGGGTCCACCTTAGGGATCGGTCCGCCTCGTGCTCAGGGGTTCGCCGTCGCCCCCGTGCCGGCGCCGTGGGGTTCTCCCGGCCGCCCCCGGTGCCTCCGGCGCCGCGGGGAGACCTACCCACGGGCACCGGTGGTCTATACCCCTGCCCTCCGGGGCGCCGGGCCCGGTGTCCGGACACGCCGCACCGCACCCTTGACGCGTTCATACCCCCTAGGGGTATAAAGGAAGGAGGTCGGCGGCACCGCCGATCCCACATCCGAGCAGGGAGGCGGATCACATGGAGGCCGACCACGAGGACCACGGAGGCGGCCGGCAGGGCCACGGCGGACACGGGGGGCACGGTGGACACGGCGGGCACGATGACCACGCCGCCGCCTTCCGCAGCCGGTTCTGGCTCAGCCTGGTCCTGGCCCTGCCGGTGGTGGCGACCAGCCCCATGGTCGCCGGGTGGCTGGGCTACACCGTCCCCGGCGCGCTGGTGTGGGTCCCCCCGCTCCTGGGCACGGCGGTCTTCCTCTACGGCGGGTGGCCCTTCCTCAGCGGCGCCGTCGCGGAGCTGCGCCCTCCGCGGCCGGGCATGATGACCCTGGTCGCGATGGCGATCACCGTCGCCTTCGCCGCCAGCCTGCTCTCCTCGCTGGGCGTCGCCGGCCGGGAGCTGGACTTCTGGTGGGAGCTGGTCCTGCTGGTGGTCATCATGCTGCTGGGCCACTGGCTGGAGATGCGGGCGCTGGGACAGGCCTCGGGTGCCCTGGAGGCCCTGGCCGAGCTGCTGCCGGACACCGCCGAGCGGATCGGCGGCGACGGCGCCGCCGAGGAGGTGCCCATCGCCGACCTGCGCTCCGGCGACACCGTGCTGGTGCGCCCGGGCGGGCGGGTCCCGGCCGACGGCGCGGTCTCCGAGGGCGGCGCCGCCATGGACGAGTCGATGATCACCGGCGAGTCGCGCACCGTCCGCCGCGGGCCGGGCGACACCGTGGTCGCCGGCACCGTCGCCACCGACTCCTCCGTCCGGGTGCGGGTGGAGGCGGTCGGCGAGGACACCGCACTGGCCGGGATCCGGCGCCTGGTCGCCCAGGCCCAGCAGTCGCGCTCGCGGGCCCAGGCGCTGGCCGACCGCGCGGCCGCGCTGCTGTTCTGGTTCGCCCTGGCCGCCGGGGTCCTCACCGCCGCCGTCTGGGCCGCGCTGGGCAGCCCCTCCGACGCGGTCACCCGGACCGTGACGGTGCTGGTCATCGCCTGCCCGCACGCGCTGGGACTGGCCATCCCGCTGGTGACCGCCATCTCCACGGCCAAGTCGGCCCGGGCCGGGATCCTGGTCAAGGACCGGCTGGCACTGGAGCGGATGCGGCGGGTGGACACGGTGCTGTTCGACAAGACCGGCACCCTGACCAAGGGCAGCCCCGCGGTCGCGGACACCGCGGCGGTGCCCGGGCGCACCGAGGACGGGGTGCTGGCCCTGGCCGGGGCCGCCGAGGCCGACTCCGAGCACCCGCTGGCCAAGGCGATCGTGCGGGCCGCCGCCGAACGCGGGCCGGTGCCCGGCGCCGAGGACTTCCGCTCCGAGACCGGGCGCGGCGTGCACGCGCGCGTCGAGGGCGCCCGGGTCTCGGTCGGCGGGCCGTCCATGCCGGCCGAGCAGGGGCTGGAGGAGCCCCCGGCGCTGGCGGAGCGCACCGCCGACTGGCGGGCGCAGGGCGCCACGGTGCTGTACGTGATCACCGACGGGGAGGTCGCCGGGGCGCTGGCCCTGGCCGACGAGGTCCGCCCGGAGTCCGAGCAGGCCGTCCGCGACCTGCACGGGCGCGGGGTGCGGGTGGCCATGGTGACCGGGGACGCGCGCAACGTCGCCGACGCGGTCGCCTCCCGGCTGGGCGTGGACGAGGTCTGGGCCGAGGTCCGCCCCGAGGACAAGGACGCGGTGGTGCAGGAGCTGCAGGGCCGCGGGAGCACCGTGGCCGTGGTCGGCGACGGGGTGAACGACGCCCCGGCCCTGGCCCGCGCCGACGTGGGCCTGGCCATCGGGGCCGGGACGGACGTGGCGATCGAGTCGGCCGGGGTGGTGCTGGCCTCCGACGACCCGCGCGGGGTGCTCTCGGTGCGCACCCTGTCCGAGGCGGGCTACCGCAAGATGGTGCAGAACCTGGCCTGGGCCGCCGGGTACAACGTCGTGGCGGTCCCGCTGGCGGCGGGCGTGCTCGCCCCGGTCGGGTTCGTGCTCCCCCCGGCGGTGGGGGCGGTGCTGATGAGCCTGTCGACCATCGTGGTGGCCCTCAACGCCCAGCTCCTGCGGCGGGTGCCCCTCAAGCCCGGCGCGTAGGGCGCCTGCCCGCTACCGCTGCGGGTGCCCGGGAGGCGGCGGAGGCTGGCCGGGCCCCTGCTGCGGATACCCCGGAGGGGGACCCTGCTGCTGCGGGTGGCCGCCCGGGCCGGGCGGCGGACCGGGCTGCGGCTGCGGCGGGTAGGGGGGCGCACCCTGCGCGGGCGCCTGGGGCCGGGACCTGCGCGAGGCGATGGCCACCGCCGCCACGATCCCGGCGACGACCAGGACCGCGATCGCGATGAACACGATGATGAGGAGCGAGGAGACCATCATGGGGGCCAACGTACCGGAGCGGGCGCCGCGCACGGCGCGGCACCCGCTCCCGGTGCGGTGCGGCCGCCCTCAGGCCGCCAGCCGTGCGGTGGCGGCCCGGTGCTTGGCCAGCAGGGTGTCGACCACGTTGGCGCAGGGCCACAGCGGCGGGGTGACCAGTGCGTCCAGCTCGTGCAGCCGCTCGGAGCCGGCGTCGGCCACCAGCCGCCAGGAGGCCACCGCCACCCGGCCGCGGCCGGCCCCGCGCAGCCGCTCCACAGCGTCGGCCACGGTCGGCGCCCACGCCCGCACGTAGCCCACCTGGACGGGGGCGCGCAGGCGGCGGCTGAGCATCCGCGCCACCTCGGCCACGGACTGGCGCTCCTCCGGGCTCTCGCCGCCGTCGGCGGCCAGCACCACGCCGTCGCCCGGGGTCCAGCCCCGGTCGGCCAGCCGCCCCGCCAGCTCCCCGACGACGGAGGGCACCGCACCCAGCGGCGCGGTGGCGCACACCCCGCCCCCGGCGTCCGGGCCGGCGCCCAGGTCCAGGGCGGCGTACAGCTCGGCACTGTCCACGCAGCCCCCGGCGACATAGGCGGGCACCACGACCTTGGGCCCGTCGACGGCGTCGAGTTCGCGCTGCACCTCCTCTCGGGCGCCGAACGCCGGGACCACCGGCGCCTCGCCCCGCCCGGCGACCGCTCCGGCCAACTCGTACAGGGATTCCGCGCGGTGGGCGTCTTTCGCGTCGTCGGCCACGAGGACCATGGTGGGGACCATTACCGCCTCCTCTTCGATCGCCGTGCCGCCGGCCGTCGTTGAATACTAGGGTCCGACGGTTTCACTCCCATGACCTGGTGTTACGCACCGGAAAACTCACCGGGCGCGCCGGGGCGCGGTGAGGGGGAAGCCCCGGCCGCCGCAGATCACGGCGGCGCATGGCGGGTGGCCAGGTCACGAGTGGGCTCAGTGGCGATGATAGGGCGTTCTGCGGATTTTCTCGATTTGGAATTCACGCCTTCCTCTCCACTCTCTCCAGGACGCTTCAGAAGCGTCGGCGACGCGCGCTCCGGAACCACGAAGGCTACTCCGGAACACCGATCCGACAAGCTCTCCAGAGAAGAGCCGGCGCCACACCGCACACGGCTCCGCGAGTTCACCGGGGAAACCCTGAATACCCATGGGAACGCGAACGACAAACCTTTACAAAATTCTTCCGCGACTATCCGCATGCCGAAACGGGAAACGAACGTGCACCTGGGCGTGCACGGCCCGGAACCGCAGATCGGACGCCTATTTCCCATTTGCAATCCCGCATCAGCCGCTCATAGCACGTTCCACACTCACCGTCAAGGGGGAGCGCACCACTTTCGCAAGTCGTCCGCGCACCTCCTGACGTGGGGAGACAGGACGCAGATGCGGCGTGACCACTTGCCATCGGTGCGCACGCCGCCCAGACTTGGTGCCGTGACGAGGAGGGACGCGGAGCGCTCGGCTCCGAGCGCCCGGGATCGCCCGGACGACGCGTCTCCTCCCGCCCCGAGCAGACTCTGGAGTACTCCCGATGGTGATCCACCCGCGTGTGCAGGCGCTGGCCGACGAGTTCCTGCGGAACGCGGACGCCGAGGCGCCCGGTCTGGTGCAGGGCCTGTACCTGACCGGGTCGGTGGCGCTGGGGGACTTCCGGCCGCACACCAGTGACGTGGACTTCGTGCTGGTCACCGACGACGCCCCCACCCCGCAGGAGCGCGCGGCGCTGCGCCGCGCGCACGGCGCCACCCGGGCCCGCGTGCACCGCCCCCAGTTCAACGGCATCCACGTCACCTGGGACGACCTGACCCGCGACCCGGCGGCCTGCGGCCCGGTGGCCGCGGTGGTCGGCGGCCGGTTCCGCGACTCCACCCGGGCCGAGGTCAACCCGGCCACCTGGCACGTGCTCGCCGAGCGGGGGGTGGCGGTGCGCGGACCGGTACCGGTGGAGCTGGCCGTCAGCGACCAGCGGGAGAGCCTGCGCGCCTGGTCCCTGGGCAACCTGGAGGAGCAGTGGCGCCGCTGGCGGGCCAAGGCCGGCCGCCTGCTGACCCCGCGCGGGCTGGCCGCGCTGGGCTCGCTCGCCCCCTCGTGGAGCGTGCTGAGCGTCTCGCGCCTGCACTTCACCCTGCGCACCAGCGAGATCACGTCGAAGTCGGGCGCGGGGTCCTACGCGCTGCACGCCTTCCCCGGGCACTGGCACCGCATCGTCAACGAGTGCCTGCGGGTGCGGCGCGGCAGCGAGCAGCCCTCGCTGTTCGAGAACGCCCTGGAGCGGCGCCGCGCCGCCCTGGACTACATCGAGATGGTCATCGACGACGCCCTGGAGCCCACGACCGCCTGAGGCCCGCCGCCCGGCGCCGTTCCCGGAGCGCCCGCACGGCCGTGGCAATAGGCTGGAGGGCATGAGCAAGCGCCCCATCGTCCGTTTCGGCGACCCCGTCCTCGTCTCCCCGACCACCCCCGTCACCCGGTTCGACCGGCACACCCGGGCCCTGGTCGACGACCTGCTGGACACGGTGGACGAGCCCGGCCACGCCGGGGTGGCCGCGCCGCAGATCGGCGTGGGGCTGCGGGTGTTCAGCTACCGGGTGGACGGGGCGATCGGCTATGTGATCAACCCGGAGATCGCGGAGCTGTCCGAGGAGGTCCAGGACGACGAGGAGGGCTGCCTGTCGGTGCCGGGGCTGTGGTTCCCGACACGGCGCGCGATGCACGCCACCGTCCGCGGCGTGGACCTGCGCAACGAGCCGGTGACGGTGAGCGGGTCGGGCCTGATGGCGCGCGCCCTGCAGCACGAGACCGACCACCTGGACGGCACGGTGTACCTGGACCGGCTGGAGGCCGAGACGCGGCGCCGGGCGCTGCGTGAGGTGCGTCGCTCCGACTGGTTCCTCTCGGCGGACGCCCCCGCCTCCCCGTCGCCCCTGTCGGCGCCCGGAACCGCGCGGCTTCCCGGCGCTTTCGGCGGCACGGGCTGACCGGGCGCCGGACGTCCGTTCCGCCGGATTCGTGCGGGTCGGACGGGAAACGTGGCGACTCGCTAGGCGGATAACGGCAGGATCACGTATGGTGTGGCGCAGCATCGCGCGGCCCCCGGGTCTCAGCCGCCCCTCCCGCTGAGCACCCTCCCGGGCGGGCCGAACGCAGCCCCTCCCCGACGGAGATCCTTCACGTGACGCGAACCCACAGACTCCCGACCCGTGTGCGCGCCGGCGCCACCGTCATCGGCGCCGCCGCAGCCGCCTCCCTGCTGATGGCGGCCCCCTCGGCCTACGCCGACGACGACGAGCCCAGCCTGGAGGAGCTCAACTCCGAGGCCGACGGCCTGGAGGAGGAGCTCGACGGCGAGCTCGTCGTCTACGAGGAGGCCCAGACCGCCGCCGAGAAGGCCCAGAAGCGGCTGGCCGAGGTCGAGGACCGGTACGACGAGGCCCGCTCGAACGTCACCGAGCTCGCCGCCGCCCAGTACAAGGGCAGCGGCATCGACCCCGCCATGGAGGTCGTGATGAGCAGTGACCCGGACCTGACCCTGGACAGCGCCGCGATGGCGGGACAGGTCTCCTACAACAACGGCGAGCGGCTCCTGGCGCTGTCGGAGTCCAAGGCCGAGCTCGAAGAGGCCTCGGACAAGGCGGACGCCAAGCTCGACGAGGCCGAGGAGATCGTCGACGAGCTCAAGGACCGGCAGGACGAGATCAAGGAGCGCATCGAGCGCTACGAGGCCGAGCAGGTCCCCGAGCCGCCCGAGGACGACTCCGGCGGCGGGGACGGGGGCGGCACCGGCGGCGGGCCGGTCCCCGACCGCCTCAAGGGCTGGGGCTTCGACGGCGCCACCCCGCGCATGGCGGCGATCCGCGACGAGGTCATCGCCAATTTCTCCCTGCCCTACGAGGTGGGCTGCGTGCGCTCCAGCGCCGACGACCACGGCACCGGGCAGGCCTGCGACTTCATGATGAGCGCCGGCGGGGCGATGCCCAGCTCGCAGAACGCGCAGATCGGCCAGAGCGTGGCGAACTACGCCCAGAACAACGCCGACCGGCTGGGCGTGAAGTACGTCATCTGGGAGCAGAAGATCTGGGACTCCCGCAACCCGGGCGCCGGCTGGAAGCCGATGGAGGACCGCGGCAGCGTGACCCAGAACCACTACGACCACGTGCACATCTCGTCCTTCTGACGGACGTGGCGGCCCTGGGCCCTCCCCGCGCGCGGCGCGGGGAGGGCCCGGCGTCATGCGCCCCGGGGGCGGGCGGCCGCGGCGGCCGCGGGCGCGGAGGCCAGCACCACCGCGGCCGCGCCCAGGAACGCCGGGCCGTAGCCGGCGGCGCCGATCGCCGCGCCCAGCGCGACGGCCCCGAGGCCGGTCCCGCCGTCGAAGCCGATGTTCCACACCGCGCTGGCGGTGCCGTAGGAGCCCGGGCCGCCGCGCCGGAACATGGCGGTGATGGTGTCGTTCTGCACCGCCCCGAACCCGGCGCCGAACAGCGTGGCCCCCGCCACCGCCAGGCAGGCGGCCGCCCCCGCGGGCGCGGGGGCCCACAGCGCCCAGGCGGTCAGGGCGGCCCCCGCCGCGCAGGCGGCCACGCCCGGCAGCAGCAGCGCCGGGCGGCCCGTGCGATCGCTCGCCACCCCGGCGGCCCAGCGCAGCGCGACCGACCCGGCCCCGTAGCCGAGCAGCGCCGCCGCGGCCACCCAGGGCAGGTGCTCCAGGGGGAGGGACAGGAAGGTGAGGAAGCCCGCCGCGGCCGCGGCCGCGGCCAGCATCAGCGCCAGCGGGACCGCCATCGCCGCGGCCTGCTCCCGCCGGGAGGGGGCCGGGGCGCGGCCGGCCGCGTCGCCGGGGGCGCGGCCGGGGCCGATGAGGACCGAGGCGGCGGCGCCCACCAGCGGCAGCAGCGTCGCCGTCCAGAAGGCGGGGGCGAACCCCACCTGGAGGGCGACCCCGACGCCGGTGGACAGGAAGACCACGTTGGGCACGCCCACCGCCAGCCCGTAGTAGCCCGCGGCACGGCCGATCTCACGCGGTTCCACCAGCCGCGCCGCCAGCGCCGCCCCGGCAACGCTGAACAGGCCGAACCCGGCGCCGCGCACCGCGCTGACCGCCAGGACCGGGCCCAGCTCGCCCCAGACCAGCAGCAGCGGCGTGGGCAGGGCCATCAGCAGCGCGCCGGCCGGGAAGGTCCACCGGTAGCCCCCGGCCCGGCCCAGCAGCCAGGGCATGCCCAGCTGGGTGAGGACGGTGGCCGCCATGAACACGGCGGTGGCGGCGCCCGCCCCGGCCTCGGACGCGCCGTGGCGGACCGCCCAGAGCGGGACCAGGGGGAGCATCAGGACATAGCCGGTGAAGCTGGCGACCGTCGCGGCCACGAGCAGCCGGAAGGGCCGCCCGCGCAGCCCCGGCCGCCGCGGGCCCGCGGAACCGGGCGCGGGCTCGGGCACAGGGTCGGACGCGCTCTCCGTGGCGGGGGAATTCATCCGACGATGGTATCCATCAGGCCCCTCAGGCGGGCGGCGTGATCCGGTTGTCCGCGATCCACGCGGCGATGCGGGCGGCGCGCTCGGGCGTCACCGCCCGTTCGGCGTGGCCCATGCCGGCCTCGATCCACAGGTCGCCGGGGCCGCGGACGGCCTCGTGCAGGCGCCGGGCGTGCTCCAGCGGGAAGTAGGAGTCGGCGTCCCCGTGCACCACCAGCAGCGGGGTCGGGGCGAGGTGCGCGGCCATCTCGGTGGGGTCGGGCGGGACCGGGTCCCAGTGCCGGTCGGTCACCCGGACGCTGCGCGCGGCCCGCAGGAACAGCCGCCCCGCGGCGCGCTCGACCCCGAAGTGCAGCAGCCGCATCCGCGGGGTGCCCCGGTAGTACCAGCGGCTCGGGCCGCTGACCGAGACCGCGGCGCCCACCCCGCCGTGCAGGCCGGCGTGCCGGACCACCACGGCGGCGCCCATCGAGAAGCCGACGGTGGCGATGTCGGTGTACCCCAGGCCGCGCAGGTGGGCCACGGCGGCCTCCAGGTCGTGGACCTCCTCGTTGCCCACGGTGGACACGCCGCCGGAGCCGTAGTGCCCGCGGAAGTCGAACAGCAGCACGTCCCCGGCGGCCAGCAGGCGCTGGGCGATCATCCGGGTGTCGGGGCTGCGCCAGGACCCGGTGAAGCCGTTGGCGACCACGACCGCACTGGTCCGGCCGGGGGTGCCGCGCAGCAGCACCGAGTCGATGGGGACCCCGTCGGAGGCGGTCAGCATCCGGCGCTCGGGGAGGTTCGGGAAGGCGGTTCGCGAAGGTGCGTCGGTCACCCCACCATCGTGCCCGACCGGTTCGGGAATCAGCGGGAGTGGACCCCTGTGTCCCGGAGGGAGGGCGTGCACCACCACCGCGCCGGCCGGCTCAGTACCGGGGCGGCCACCCGCCCTCCTCGGAGGAGTGGGGCGGCCAGGGGGCCGCGCTCTCCGGCGGCGGGCCGGGGGCCGGCGCGTATCCGGGACCGGGCGGAGGCGGCCCGGGAGCACCAGGGGGCACCGGAGGCACAGGGGGCACCGGAGGCACAGGGGCACCGGCGGCCCCGGGGGCGCCGTAGGGGACGCCGTGCGCAGGGGTCGGCGCGTGCACCTCTCCGTCCCCGGGGTCCTCGGGCCCGTCCTCCCCGGCGGGCGCCTCATCGGCGGGCGCGGATCCGGCCGGGGCGCCGCGGGAGCGGCGGCCGCTGCGGTGGCCCCGGCGGCCCGCGCGGCCGGCGTGGCGCCGTCCCCGGCCGGTGAACAGCAGCGACCGGGCCTCCACCGCGATGTGCAGCAGGATCGGGACGATCAGGCTGCCGGTGCCCAGGTAGAGCACCATCAGCAGGGCGCCCAGGACGCCCGGGCCGACCAGGCCCCACCACCCCTGGTAGAGGTGGGCCAGCGCGAACAGCGCACAGGAGAGCACCGCGGCCGCCCACACCGGAAGGCCGAACGCCACCCCGAGGGCGGTGAGCAGCCCGCGGTAGAGCAGCTCCTCACAGATCCCCGCGGTCACCGCCAGGGCGGCGGCCGCCCGCCGCTCGCTCCGGGTCTGCGGCGCCAGTCCGGCGATGACGTCCCCGCCCGGCTCGGCCGAGGGGGCCAGCGACGGGCCGGGGCGGCCGCCGCGGGAGGCACGGGAGAGCACCCAGATCACCGCCAGCGCCAGTGCGAACCCCATCCCGGCGGCCACCAGCGGGCCCCAGGCCGAGGGGGCGCGCAGCCCCAGGTCGCCCCAGGAGACGCCGGGGGACAGCAGCACGGCGGCGACGGCGACGGCCGCCCAGGCCCACTGGATCCCCAGAGTCAGGCCGTAGAACCGGATGAGGGCGCGCGGGTCCCGCTCCCGCGTGGAGGCGACCCTGCGGTAGGCGAAGCGGCCCAGGACGGGCTCGCCGACCGCCGCGTACAGCAGCAGGACGGCGGCCAGGACGGTCCCGGCCGCACTGAATTCGGGAATGCTCTCGGACCACGGCACGGCCACAGCCTAGGAGATGCGCGCACCGGGGACGCACATTCCGGATCTTTCCGCCCGCCTCTGAACGCCCCCGGCCGACACCCCCGGTTCGACCCGCCGACACCCCCTTGTGATATGGGGCGCCGCGGGCGACCGTGGGAAGTGTCCTGGATCACATCCTGCGGACGAGAGAAGGTTGGGAAGCATGGCGGACAAATCCGGACCGGCGACCACCGGCAGGGCACCCGGGGCCGACCGGCCCGCGGACATCCGCAACGTCGTGCTGGTCGGCCCGAGCGGAGCGGGGAAGACGACGCTGATGGAGGCCCTGCTGCACGCCTCCGGCGCCACCGGGCGCCGGGGCCGGGTGGAGGACGGGACCACCGTCGGCGACCACGACGAGGCGGCGGTCCGGCAGAAGCGGTCGGTGGGGCTGAGCACGGCCCCGCTGTCGGCCGGCGGCCTGAAGATCACCCTGGTGGACACCCCCGGCTACGCCGATTTCCTGGGCGAGCTGCGGGCCGGCCTGCGCGCGGCCGACGCCGCGCTGTTCACGCTCTCGGCCCTGGACGGGGTGGACCCGCGGACCCGGCTGCTGTGGGAGGAGTGCGCCGCGGCGGGCATGCCGCGCGCCGTCGCCCTGACCCGGATCGACCACCCGCGGGCCGACGTCGCGGCCACCGTCGAGCAGTGCCGCCGGGAGCTGGGCGGCGGGGTGATGCCCGCCTACCTGCCGGTCTACTCCGGCGACGGCGAGGACCGGCGGCTGGACGGGCTGGTGGGGCTGCTCTCCCGGACCTTCTTCGACCACCGCCCCGGGGCGCCGGAGCCGGGCGCGTCCGGCGGGCCGGTCCCCGGGCACGTCGCCGCCGAGGTGGAGGAGCTGCGCAACGGGCTCATCGAGGAGGTCATCCAGGAGAGCGAGGACGAGGTCCTCATGGAGGCCTACATGGAGGGCGGCGAGCTGGACCCGGACCGCCTGGTCGCCTCCCTGGAGACCGCGGTGGCCCGGGGCGGCCTGCACCCGGTGGTGCCGGTCTGCCCGGTGAGCGGACCGGGCGTGGCCGAGCTGCTGCGGGAGCTTCCCGCGTCCACGCCGTCCCCGGCCGAGCGGCCGGTCCCGGAGGCCGTGGACACCGGGGGGCGGCCGGTCCAGGGGCTGGAGTGCGACCCGGACGGGCCGCTGCTGGCGCAGGTGGTGCAGACCGTCAGCGACCCCTACGTCGGCCGCATCAGCCTGGTGCGGGTGTTCTCCGGCACCCTGCACCCGGACGAGCCCGTGCACGTCTCCGGCAGCAGCCCGCAGGGGCGCGACCGCCCGGACCGGGACGGCGAGGAGCGCATCGGTGCGCTGTCGGTGCCGATGGGGCGGCAGCTGCTGCCCGCCGCCAAGGCCGTGGCGGGCGACATCTGCGCGGTCGCCAAGCTCTCCACCGCCGAGACCGGGGACACGCTCTCGGGCAAGGACCGCCCGCTGACGATCCGGCCGTGGGCGTTTCCCGAGCCGCTGCTGCCGGTAGCGCTGCGCGCGGCGTCCAAGTCCGACGAGGACCGCCTGGCGCAGGCGGTGGCGCGGCTGTCGGCCGAGGACGCCGCGCTGAAGGTGGAGGTGAACCCCGAGACCCGGCAGATGGTGCTGTGGTGCACCGGCGAGGCCCACCTGGACGTGGCCCTGGACCGGCTGAAGTCGCGCTACGGGGTGGAGGTGGAGACCGGGGAGGTGCGCATCCCGCTGCGGGAGACCTTCACCGTCCCGGCGCAGGGGCTGGGGCGCAACGTCAAGCAGAGCGGGGGGCACGGCGAGTACGGGATCTGCCGGATCAAGGTGGAGCCGCTGCCGTCCGGGGCGGGCCTGGAGTTCGTCGACGAGATCGTCGGCGGCGTGGTGCCGCGCCAGTACATCCCCTCGGTGGAGAAGGGGGTGCGGGCGCAGATGGAGAGCGGGGGGCGGACCGGGTTCCCGCTGGTCGACCTGCGGGTGACCCTCTACGACGGCAAGTCGCACTCGGTGGACTCCTCGGACATGGCGTTCCAGAAGGCGGGCCGGCTGGCGCTGCGGGACGCGGCCGAGCACGGCGAGACCGCGATGCTGGAGCCGGTGGACGAGCTGTCGGTGCTGGTGGACGACGCCTACGTGGGCGCGGTGATGAGCGACCTGGCGGCGCGGCGCGGCCGGGTGGTGGGCACCGAGCCGGTGGCGGGCGGGCGCACGCTGATCAAGGCCGAGGTGCCGGAGCTGGAGACGGTGCGCTACGCGGTGGACCTGCGGTCGGTGGGGCACGGGACCGGGTCGTTCAGCCGCCGGTACCTGCGCCACGAGCCGCTGCCGCCCGACCTGGCGCGCAGGTTCCGCGAGGAGGCCGGGACGAACGGGGGCTGAGCGGCGCGGGTTCCGGCCCCGCCGTGGGAGCGCTGTCCGGTGACGGCCACCACGGACACGGGGCGCGGTGCGTCATAGGGACATGGAGGCGCCGTGCGGACGGCACCGCCGCCGAGCGGGTCCGGCCTCCCGACCCTGTCCCCGAGCGACCGCCGCCCTGCAGCCCCGTGCCCGGGAACCGAAGCGAAAGCCGAGGGCCGCCATGTCCGACTCCCCTGCCACCGCCCCCGACAACGAGACCCCGCGCCGTTTCCCCGGCCAGGAGGGCCCGTCCAGGGCCCCGAACCCCTGACCCGACGCCGCCGGGGCGGCGGGCGATACGGTCGGCGTGTGCACATCGACATTCCGGCCATGGCCGAGATCCCCCCAGGGCGCGTGGTGCTCTCGGACCGGCGGACGCGGACGCGGTGGCCGGTCGACGTGGCGCCGTTCCTGCTGTCCGCCGCCCCGGTCACCCAGGAGTTCTACGCACAGGTGACGGGAGAGCGGCCCGGCGGCTTCCAGGGCGCCCGCCTCCCCGTCGAAGGCGTGTCCTGGACGGACGCGGTCCGGTTCTGCGCCGCGCTGTCCGAGCGCGAGGGCCTGCGCCCCGCCTACCGCCTCCGCCCGGACGGGAGCGGGGCGGAGTGGGACCCCGGCGCGGACGGCTACCGGCTGCCGACCGAGGCCGAATGGGAGCACGCCTGCCGTGCCGGGACGACCGGCCCGCGCTACGGCGAGCTCGGCGCGATCGCCTGGTACCGGGAGAACTCCGGGGGACGGATCCGCCCGGTGGGCGGCAGGCGCCCCAACGCGTGGGGGCTGTACGACATGCTGGGCAACGCCTGGGAGTGGTGCTGGGACCTCTACGACCCGCAGGTCTACGGCCCCTACCGGGTCCTGCGCGGGGGCGGCTGGGCCGACGCGCACTGGAGCTGCCGTGCCTCGGTCCGGCGCCGCAGCCACCCGGCGTTCCGCATCGACGACGTGGGCTTCCGCATCGCCCGCTCCGCGCCGGGGGAGGCCCCACGGCGGCCAGGCGCAGCGAGTCTGTGAGGCCGAGGGCGCCCTGAGGGCACGGGAGGCGGGCGATGACGCTGGTCGGCATGGACGACGGTGTGCGGCTCCGGACCGCGACCGACGGCTCGGGCGGCCCGCCGGTCGTGCTGCTCCACGGCGGGCCGGGGATGTGGGACTACCTCGCGCCCGTCGCCGGGCTGCTGACCGCGGATGCGGGCACCGCCACCGTGCACAGGTTCGACCAGCGCGGGTGCGGGCGCTCGGACGCCTCCGACGACCAGCGGATGGACCGGCTCGTCGCGACGGGCGCTCAGTGGGACGCGCCCCGCCGGGTGGATGCGAGGGTGCGGGCGGTCATGGCGGCGAAGGGGGTCAGCACCGCCGCCGTGACCGTCGTCGCCGCGATGGCGAACGCCAGGGCACCGTCCGGGAGCAGGAAGGCGTACAGGGGAGCGGACAGGACCAACAGGAATCCGGCTCCGGCCATGACCGCCCCGCCCAGGGAGTGGGAGGCGTGCCAGGCCGTTACGGCCTTTTCCAGTAGTGGGCCTCCGGTCGTTCCCGCGGGGACGGAGGGGGTCGCACGGCGGGCGATGGCCGGCATCGCCGCTCCGACACCGAGCAGGACGGCGCCGCACAGGGCCACCGCGGTCGGCGCCACCGGCAGGTCCGCCCCCGCGGCCAGTGCGGTCACGACGGCGTGCACCCCCGGGAAGACCGCCGACAGCAGCACGAGGAGCACGTTCAGCCCGGTGGTCCGCGCGGCGGGGGCGACCGCCCTCTCCCCAGGACCCGCCACCGTGACCAGCGTCGTGACCAGCGACGTGACCGTCAGATGCAGGAGTGGTACCGCCGCGGCGACGACCCACCGGGGGACCTCGGTCGCCGCGCGCCGGGCGGAGGCCTCCCGGGTGACGACGGCTTCCGGGATGCGGTCCCACCACCCCAGGCTCACCGCGAGCATTCCGACGAGGCCCAGCAGGGCGCACGCCGTTCCGGCGACGGGGACACGGGATCTGCGCATGGTCACTCCTCTTGCCGGGAGCGGCGGACGGGGGACGGCCACTCCCCGACGAGGCTAGGAAGCCGCCGTCGGCCGCACATCCCCCCGGCGTCATGGCGGGGGACATGCCGGAGGTCATGCCGGGCGGCCCTCAGATCCAGCCGTGGGAGCGCGCGATGTGGGCGGCGATGTGGGCGGCGATGTGGCGGTTGCCCGCGGTCAGCTTCGCCACGGCCGACGAGAGGTGGTCGCGCACCGTCCCCGGCGCCAGGAAGGCGCGGCGCGCGATGTCGGCGACCGGGGCGCCGTCCGAGGCCCGGGAGAGCAGGTCGGCCTCCCGCGCCGTCAGGGGCGAGTCCCCGGCGGCGATGGCGTCCGTACCGGGCCATCTGGAGGTCCAGGACGGCGACGTCGGGAGGTACCGCCTCCGCCTGCCGGGCGACCGTCCAGGCGAGCACCGCCGCCACGGCCCCCACCGGGACGGGCAACGCCCACCGGGTCGCGGTCTCCATCGCGTTCACGGCGCGCCCGGTAGCGGGGCGGCCGGTCGGTTCGTCCTGTCGTGAGGCGCCCATGGGGACGATTCTCGGTGCCTCGGTGCACGGCCGGGCGGATCCCAGTGTGGTCTGTCACGGGCCGCGGTTGTCACGTTCGCGGGTCCCGGAGTGTCATGGCGGGCATGAAGACGATTCTGGTCACCGGTGGGACGGGAACTCTCGGCAAGGCGGTCGTGCGGCGGCTCCAGGCAGCGGGACGGGAGGTGCGGGTGCTGAGCCGACGAGCGGACCCGGCCGGGGAGCAGGGGCGGCCCGACGGCGGGCCGGTGCGGTTCGTCGGCGACCTGCGCACCGGCGACGGGGTGGACGCGGCGGTGTCCGGCGCCGACACCGTCGTGCACTGCGCGACCATGCTCGGCCGGGACGACGTCCGGGCCACACGGGTGCTGGCCGAGGCCGCCCGGCGCGCCGGAGGCGACGCCCACCTGCTCTACATCTCGATCGCGGGCATCGACGCCATCCCCCTGCCCTACTACCGCGCCAAGCTCGCGGCCGAGCACGTCGTGGAGAACAGCGGGCTGCCGTGGACGATCCTGCGCACCACCCAGTTCCACGACCTCCTGGCGACGGTCTTCCGGGCGCAGCGCGCGCTGCCGTGGACGACCGTGCTCTCCGGGGTGCGCTTCCAGCCGGTCGACGTGCGCGACGTGGCCGACCGCCTGGCCGAGCTGGCCGAGAAGGGGCCGTCCGGCAGGGCGCCCGACCTGGGCGGCCCGCGGGTGCGCACCATGCGCGAGCTGGCGCGCGCCTACAGCGGCCGCCCGGTGCTGCCCGTGCCGCTCCCCGGCCGCATCGCCGGCGCCTTCCGCGCGGGCCGCAACCTGGTCCCCGGCAACCGGTCCTCCGGACCCGGCTTCGAGGACTTCCTGGCGGATCGGTGAGCGGCCCCGGGGCGGACCGGGGGTGTACCGACCGGCGCCGCCCCTGCCTTCCCCGGGT
This sequence comes from Nocardiopsis baichengensis YIM 90130, assembly GCF_000341205.1. Lineage (NCBI taxonomy): Bacteria > Bacillati > Actinomycetota > Actinomycetes > Streptosporangiales > Nocardiopsidaceae > Nocardiopsis > Nocardiopsis halophila. The sequence goes on from NZ_ANAS01000022.1 coordinate 100,303, forward strand.
GCGGAGACAGGGCGGCGACGGAAAAGGCGGAGGGGAGGGAGCGGCGGCCTCAGAACACCCGGCCGGGGCGGGAGCGGTCCGCCAGGGCCTGGAAGCGCCAGGTGTTGACCGGGTGCGTGGACAGGAAGTTCACCAGCATCACGAACAGCCCGTTGTCGGTGTTCCCGCGGTCCGCGATCGCGTGGAAGTCCACCGAGGGGTACAGGTACTTGCCCGCCGCCAGGACCCGCAGGCCGTACATGCCCTCCGGGCAGAACCGGTAGGCGTGGTTGTCCGCCGTGTACTCCTGGGCGCGGTTCAGCGTCGCCCCGATGCCGGGGATCACGTTGGCCACCGACACACCGAACTGGCGCCAGAACGACCCGTGCCCCGCCGCGATGTGGCCGACCTCGTGGCCGATCACGAACCGCAGCGCATCGGCGTCGGCGAGCCGGCCGCCGACCTCGAACAGGTCGCTGTTGACCGCCACGTACCTCCGGAACCCGTGCCCGGAGGCGAAGGCGTTGATCTGCCCGTTGCCCAGCACGACGTAGGCGTCGGGCACCTTGTCCATGCCGAACGCGCGGGCCGCGTCGGCGACCATGCGGTGCGCCTCGGGGAACTCGGTCTCGGTGATCAGCACCCCGTTGACCCGCTGCTTGGCGTAGAGCTGCCCGCGCGCGAAGAACACGAAGGCCGGGATCGCCAGCAGCATCAGGGGCCGGCCGCCGTCGCCCTCGAACGCCCGCGTCACCGCTCCGAGCACCGCCAGGGCCGTCACCGACAGGCACAGCCCCAAGAGCATGTTCTCCCAGGGATGGCGCAGTTCACGGGCGCGCCGCCGGTCCCCCCACAACCACCGCTTGGCCATGCTCCCCATTCTGGGCGCACAGGCCCGGCTCGGCCTGTGGCCGCGCGGATAGAGGGGGATACGCGGGTCTGGAGGGACGGCGGTCCGGCCCGCCCGTGCCGGTGCGCGGGCGGGCCGGGGCCGGGCGCTAGAAGCGCTGCGGCGGGTCCTCGTAGCCGTCGTGGCCGTCGCGGCCGTCATCGCCCTGCCGGTCGCGGTCGAACCGCTCCTGGTCGAACCGGTCCTGGTCGAACCGGTCCGGGTACGGCTCGCCCTGCGGCGGCGGTGCGTCGCCGAAGGGGGCCCCGCTCGGCGGCGGTGCCGACACGGGCGGGCCGGAGGGCGGCGGCGCGGCGATCGGCGGGCCCTGCGGGGGCGGCGGGGCCTGCGGCGGCGCCCCGAACGGCTCGGAGGCGTAGGGGTCGGCCGGGTAGGGCTCGGGCGCCTGCGGCGCGGGCGGCGGGGCCGCGAACGGGTCCGGCTCCTGGTGGGGGGCGCCGTCGCCGATGTGGCCGCCGGGTCCCCCCTGCAGCGGAGGGGGCTCGGGCGCGGCGGGGTCCGCTCCCAGGTCCCACGGCTCCTGCCCGCCGGAGGCGGGCTCGGCCGGCCCCGGCTCCCCCATGGCGAGCAGCGCGTCCATGTCGGCCTGCCGGGTGGAGACCGGGGCCTCCGCGGCCTCGGGCGGGGCGTCGTAGCCGGGCAGGCCCTCCGTGGGCGGCATGGGCGGAGCGGGCGCGTGCAGCGGCGCCTGCGCCCCGGTCGCCGCCGCGGGGGCGTCGGTCCCGGTTCCCAGGTAGGTCAGCGCGGCCACGGTGAGCGAGGCCAGCCCCGCGCGCAGGGTGGGCTCGCGGTCGGGCGCGAAGTACGGGGAGTGGTTGCTGGGCACCCCCGAGAGCTTCTCGTAGGGGGTCTCCCCCGGGGCCTGCTGCCACACGTCGTGCGGCGTGCCGCCGATGAACCAGTACACGTACGGCACCGGCCGGGGGTCGCCCGGAAGGCCGAACTCGCCCACGTCCTCGCTGCCGGTGAACGGCTCGGGCATCTCGATGACGTAGTCGTCGCCGAAGTAGGCCCGGTGGGCGGCCATCACCTCGCCGGTGCTCCCCGGGTCGTTCTCGGTGGTCCCCGCCCGCTGGACGATGTCCACCTCGGGCTCGCGCGGCGCGCCGGAGGCGGCCGCCTCGGCCTTGACGATGCGCCGGATCGCCTCGTGCAGCTGGTCGGCGACGGCCGCGTTCAGCGCCCGGGTGTTGATCTCCAGGTAGGCCTCGTCGGGGATGATGTTGGCCTTGCTCCCCGCGCGCAGTACGCCGACGGTGGCCACGGCCATCTCGCCGGGGCTGACCTCGCGGGCGACCACGGTCTGCAGCCGGGTGACGATGTTGGCGGCGATGACCACCGGGTCGACGGTGGTGTGCGGCCGGGAGGCGTGCCCGCCGACCCCGTGCACCCGCACCCGCAGCACCGCGCCGGCCGCCAGGATCACCCCGGGCCGGTGGGTGACGAGCCCGGCGGGCTGGGGCCCCACGTGCTGGCCGAGCACCACGTCGGGGCGGCCGAAGCGGGTGTAGAGCCCGTCGCGGAGCATGCCCAGCGCCCCGTCGATGGTCTCCTCGGCCGGCTGGGCGACCACCATCAGCGTGCCCTGCCAGCGGTCCCGCGCCTGGGCCAGCAGGTCGGCGGCGCCGACCAGGCAGGCGGTGTGCACGTCGTGCCCGCAGGCGTGCATCACCGGCACGTCGTCGCCCTCGGGGTCGGTGCCCCGGGCGGTGCTGGCGTAGGGCAGGCCGGTCTTCTCCTCCACCGGCAGGGCGTCCATGTCGGCGCGCAGCATGACGGTGGGACCGTCCCCGTTGCGCAGCAGGCCGACCACGCCCGTCCCGCCGACACCGGTGTGCACCTCGAACCCGGAGGTGCGCAGCCACTCGGCGACCGCGCTGGCCGTGCGGTGCTCCTGGTGCGAGAGCTCGGGGTTCTTGTGCAGGTCGACGTAGAACCCCTCGACCGGGGGGAACACCTCGTCGACGAGGCTCATGACGGCGCCGCCGTGCTCGGCGGCGCGGGTGGGTTCGACAGCGTGCGGCACGTACTCCACCGCCTTCCGTTCTCCGTGATGCGCGGACCGGCGGTGGACGGCACAGGTCACCGGCACCTCGCCCGCCCGCCGATTCTCTCGCCCGCCCTGGGCGAACTCAAACGGGGGGTGGGCTCCCGCGGCCCCCGCCCGCCCGGCCCCTGCTCACCTGTGCGCCCGATGGGAAATTTGAGAGACCGCTCAGGAACGGGTGCGGACGGACCCGGCGGATGTTATCGTCACGTTATCCGGACGCGCGCCCGCCCCGTCCCCGCGGGACTCTTGCGGAAAGCCGCGAGCTGGAATTACTCTCCCCTGCGTTCGGCCGACCACCCTCGGGCACCGCCCTTCGCCCTGTGTACGGGTAGGGTGCCCGCCTGGAATTCTCTCAGGATTCCCAGCTTCGCCGCCCCCGGGCGGCGCCGTGCCGCGCCGCGTCCGCGGCCGGCCGTTGCGACGACGTCCCTGCCCCGAGAAGGTGACCCGGAGACCCCGTGGCCTCGACGACCCGCCTGCCCGACGAACCCCCCGCCCCGGACCGCGCCCCGGACCGCGCCCCCGGCGCGGAGGCCGCCGCGCCCGCGCGCCCGCCGAGGGCCGGGCGCGACGCCCTGCTCGACAACGCCAAGTTCCTGCTGATCGTGCTGGTCGTGGCCGGGCACGCGATCGAGCCGACGACCGAGTCGCGCATCGCCGAGGCGGTCTACTTCTGGGTCTACCTCTTCCACATGCCCGCGTTCGTGCTGATCAGCGGGTACCTGTCGAAGTCCCAGGACGGCTCGGGGCGGCGCATCGACAAGCTGCTGACCACGATCGCCGCGCCCTACCTGATCTTCTGGGGCGTCTACGCGCTGCAGTCGCTGTCGGTGGACCGCAACCTGCCCGACGGCCCACTGGAGCCGCTCTGGCTGACCTGGTTCCTGGCGGCGCTGTTCGTGTGGCGCCTGACGGTGCCGCTGTGGAAGCGGATCCGCTTCCCCCTGGCGGTGGCGGTGGCGGTCTCGCTGGCCGGGGGGCTGGTCGCCACCGGCGACGTCCTGGGGATGTCGCGCATCGTCAGCCTGCTGCCGTTCTTCGTGGCCGGGCTGCTGATGGAGCAGCGCCACCTGGACCTGCTCAAGTCGGGCTGGGTGCGCGCCTGGTCGGTGGGGGTCCTGGTGGTCACCGCCGCCATGTCCTACCTGTACCTGGAGCAGCTCAGCCGCGAGTGGATCTACTGGCGGGAGAGCCTGGCCGACCGGGACATGGACATCCTCCCGGTGGGCATCCCGGGCCGGATCCTGTTCATGCTGCTGGCGTTCTCGCTGACGGTGGCGGTGCTCTCGCTGACCCCGCGCGCCAAGACGTGGTTCACCCGCTACGGCGCCCTGACCATGTACGCCTTCCTGCTGCACGGCCTGGTCATCCGGATCGCCGAGCAGTTCGGCTGGTACGAGTGGGCCCTGGGGACCCTGGGCGACATCGGCGCGTTCGCGGTCACCGGCGTCCTGGGCGTGGGCCTGACCTTCCTGCTGATGTCGGCGTGGGTGCGGGCCGGGACGCACTGGCTGGTCGAGCCGAAGCTGGACGGGATCCTGCGGCGCGACCGCGACCTCCGGCCCGCCCCGTCCCTCCGGCTCCCCGACCTCCGGCTCCCCGGCCGGCGCTGAGGCCGCGACGGAGGCGGCGCGAACCGGGGGAGGGAATCGTCGAGGAAGGGCGTCGACGAGGGGCGGGGCCGTACGGCCCCGCCCCTCTTCTTCCCCGCGTTCCTCTCCGCGCCGTACGGGCGGTGTGCGCAGCGGCTCAGCCCCGGTTCCCTCCGTGGTCCCGGCGCAGCCGCTCCAGCTCCCTGCCGAAGTCACGGGTGGCCAGCAACAGCTTGGCGACGATGGCCAGCTCGAAGGCCAGCAGCGCCGCGCAGGCGAGCACGGTGACCGCGACGATGAGCGTGGTGCCCGGCCACACCGCCGAGAGCACCGCGGTCAGCGGCGCGACCACGCACACGAACATCTCGAACTCGATGCCGCTGAACAGGTGCGGCCGCACCCGGCTGCGCAGCAGCCACCGCCGCAGCCGCTCGTACCAGCCCATCCGCTCGCTGAACCCGGCGTGCACGTCGACCACCCGGGCGCCCTCGGCCTTGGCCCGGGCGTAGACCTGCTCGCGGTCGAGCGAGGGGTCCTCGCGCAGCGCCTCCTCCATGAACACCACGCGCTCGCCGCTCTCCTCGCCCTCGGCCTCGGGGACCCGGCCGGCGGTGGTCTCGGTGCTCTCCGGGTCGGCCACGCCGGCGTCCACGTCCCGCCCCGCGGCGGCCTCGCGCAGCTTGTCCCGCATGGCCTGGCGGGTCTTGGCGACCTGGGCGCCGTTGAGGTAGCGCAGCAGGTCCACGAAGACCGCCACCGGCGCCAGCAGAAGGTAGACCGCCTCCCCGGTGGCCGCCCACTGGCCGACGAGCAGCGCCATCATGCAGCCGAAGAAGCGGATCCGGTCGAAGACGAAGTCGACCCAGGCGCCGAAGACCGACCCGTTGCCCTTGAGCCGGGCGATCTTGCCGTCCATGCAGTCGAGCACGAAGCTCAGGTGGAACAGCACCGCGCCCAGGACCAGCCACGGCCAGGTGCCCAGGGCGAACGCCACCGCCGACCCCAGCCCCAGCACCCCCGCGCCGAAGGTGATCTGGTTGGGGGTGATGTTCGTCCGGTTGGCGGTCCACACCACCAGGCGGGAGGCGAGCGGATCCACCAGGAAGACGGTCCACCATGCGTCGCGGCTCTTATAGGTCCGCTCGCGGACGTCGGCGAGGGTAAAGGTCGTCATCTCTTCTCCTGCGGGCCTCCCCCGGCGCCGCGTGTCGGCTCCGGCGGGCGGTGCGTCCGCGGGGAGGATCGCCTCCAGGAGGGCGCCTGCGGGAGGGGAGGATGGTCGGGACCGGAAGATCATCCCAGACGGGATGTCGGGTATTCCAATCGGCGCGGTCATAATTGACAAGTAAGAACGGGCTTCGGCCGGGCACTGACCCGACCGGCCGGCCCGGACGGCATCGACCGAGGTAGTGGCGTGCGCTTTCTGAACGACCAGGTCCCCCAGCATGACCTGACCTACAGCGACGTGTTCATGGTCCCCCGGCGGTCCGCGGTGGGCTCGCGCCTGGGCGTGGACCTGTCGACCGGCGACGGGACGGGGACGACGATCCCCATCGTAGTCGCGAACATGACCGCGGTGGCCGGGCGGCGGATGGCCGAGACGGTGGCCCGGCGCGGCGGCATCACCGTCATCCCGCAGGACATCCCCATCGACGTGGTGACCGACGTGATCACCTGGACCAAGCGCCGCAACCTGGTCCACGACACCCCGCTCACCCTGGGGCCGACCGACACCATCGGCGACGCGCTCAACCTGCTGCCCAAGCGGGCGCACAACGCCGTCATCGTCATCGACGGCGAGCGCCGCCCGCTGGGCGTGGTGACCGACGCCGACTGCGTGGGCCAGGACCGCTTCACCCAGCTGCGCGAGGTGATGTCGGGCGACGTGCTCACCGTCGCCGAGGGCACCGAGCCCAAGGAGGCCTTCCAGACGCTGCACGACTTCCGGCACCGGCTGGCGCCGGTGGTCGATGCCGACGGGGCGCTGGTGGGCGTGCTCACCCGCACCGGCGCGCTGCGGGCGACCCTGTACTCCCCGGCCGTGGACCACGACGGCGACCTGCGCATCGCGGCCGCGGTGGGCATCAACGGCGACGTGGCCGGGCGCGCCGCGGAGCTGCTGGAGGCCGGGGTGGACACCCTGGTCATCGACACCGCCCACGGCCACCAGGAGAAGATGCTGAGCGCGCTGCGCAAGGTGCGCGGGCTGGACCCGCGGGTGCCGCTGGTGGCCGGCAACGTGGTGACCGCCGAGGGCACCCGCGACCTGGTCGAGGCCGGCGCCGACATCGTCAAGGTCGGCGTGGGGCCGGGCGCCATGTGCACCACCCGGATGATGACCGCCGTGGGCCGGCCGCAGTTCTCCGCGGTGCTGGAGTGCGCACAGGCCGCCCGCGAGCTCGGGGCCCACGTGTGGGCCGACGGCGGCGTGCGCCACCCGCGCGACGTGGCGCTGGCGCTGGCCGCGGGCGCCTCCAACGTGATGATCGGCTCCTGGTTCGCCGGCACCTTCGAGTCGCCCGGCGACGTGCTGCGCGACGCCCAGGGCCGGATGTACAAGGAGAGCTTCGGCATGGCCTCGGCGCGGGCGGTGCGGCTGCGCACCGCCGAGGACTCGGCCTTCGAGCGGGCGCGCAAGGCGCTGTTCGAGGAGGGCATCTCCTCGGGCCGGATGTACCTGGACCCCGAGCGCCCCAGCGTGGAGGACCTGATCGACGAGATCGTCGCCGGGGTGCGCAGCTCGATGACCTACGCCGGCGCGTCGAACCTCCAGGAGTTCACCGAGCGCGCCACCATCGGCCTGCAGAGCACCGCCGGGTTCACCGAGGGCAAGCCGGTGCCGACCAGCTGGTAGCGGCCGTCCGGCGGGGGCCTCCCCCGTCGCGGGCCCCGGCGGGAGAACGCTCCCGCCGGGGCCCGCCGCATGTCCGGGGCCCTCAGGCCCGGCCGGGCTCCTCCAGCAGCACGACGGGGATCTCGCGCTCGGTCCACGACTGGTAGTCGGCGTACCGGGGATAGAGCGCGACGAGCCGGGGCCACAGCCGCTCCCGCTCCTCGGGCCCGGCGGTGCGGGCCCGCCGCAGGCTCAGGTCGGCGCCGGTCTGCAGCACCGCGCGCGGCTCCTGGAGGATGTTGCGGTACCACATCGGGTGGCGGTCCATGCCGCCCTGGGAGGCCACGACCGCCACCGAGCCGTCCTCCAGGCCCAGGTAGAGCAGCGGCGCGGTGCGCAGCCGCCCGGTCTTGCGCCCCCGGGTGGTCAGCAGGCAGACCGGGACCCCGTGCGGGCGGTCCCGGTTCGCGGGCAGGCGCCCGCCCAGGCGCCCGTCGGTGGCGCGGTAGAGGACCGCGTTGATCCGGGACACCGCCTTCACGGCGCGCCGGGTCGCGGGCGCGTCCAGCCTCGGGGGCCTGCTCGGGGTCATGGGTCCTCCCATCGGGGTCGCCCGAACGCTACGCCGCCTCCCCCACCTCTGGTCAAGATGTCCCCGATGGCCCGATTCGGCCGCATTTCGGGGAACCGGCGCCGCCCGCCCCGTGACCGATCCCACCGCCGCACAGGGCCGCACACACCCCACTCCTGGCGTACTTTTGTACTGACTGGTCAGTTCAAAAGATGCGGGCGAGCACGAGCGAGCGGAGGACGAGCGCATGCGCACGGCGACGGGGGCGCGGGTCAGGGCCGAGGGCCTGGGACTGCGGACCGGCCAGGGGACCGTCTACGCCGGGGTGGGGCTGGACGCCGCCCCCGGATCGCTGACCGTGCTGCGGGCCGACTCCGGCGGAGGGCGCACCTCCCTGCTGCTCACCCTGGCCGGGCGGATGCGCCCCACCTCCGGCACGCTGGCCGTCGACGGCCACGAGCTGCCGCGCGCCGCCCGCCGGGTGCGCGGCACGGCCGCCCTGGCGCTCTGCGAGGGCGTCAACGACCTGGACGAGCGGCTGCGGGTCGAGGAGCACCTGCGCGAGCGGATGCTCATGCGCCTGCGCCCGGCCCCGCGCTCGATCACCGGCCCCGCCCTGGCCGCCGCCGGGCTGGACGGCCTGGACACCTGGTGCCTGGTGGGCGAGCTGAGCATGGCCGACAAGCGCCGCCTGGGGGTGGCGCTGGCGCTGCTGGACGAGCCCCGCCTGGTCCTGGTGGACAACGCCGACACCGGTCTGGGCCCCGAGCAGCAGCGCGCGTTCTTCAAGCGGCTGCGCACCGTCGCCGACACCGGGCCGACCGTCATCGCCGCCTGCGCCGACGCCGAGGCGGCCCGCGGGATCGCCGAGGTGGTCGAGATCGGCGGACAGGGCCCGCCCCCGGAGGGGCGCCACCACGCCGGCCGCGCGCCCGCCGACTCCCCGGCCGACTCCCCGGCCGACTCCCCCTCCGAGTCCCCCGAGTCCCCGGCCGAGTCCCCCGCACCGACCGCCACCCCGAACCGTTCCGAGAAGGAGAACGCGTGAAGCTCCGGAGGCCCCGGGCCCTTCCCTCGCTCCGCCTGGGCGGCCTGTCCGTCCGGTCGTTCTTCCGGGCGCGGCTGACGACCGCCGCGATCATCGCGCTGACCATCATCCCGCTGCTCTACTCCGGCCTGTACCTGTGGTCGTTCTGGGACCCCTTCGACCGGATGGACAACCTGCCGGTCGCCCTGGTCAACGAGGACCGCCCGGTCGAGGTCGGCGGGGAGGAGCTCAGCGCCGGCGACGAGATCGCCGGCGAGCTGCTGGAGGGCGGCGACCTCGACTGGCGCCTCGTCGAGGCCGACGAGGCCGCCTCCGGCGTCGCGCAGGGCCGCTACTACGTGTCGCTGACCATCCCGGAGGACTTCAGCGAGCGCCTGGCCTCCCCCGACGAGGACGGCTCCGACCCGGTGCCGGCCATGCTGGAGGCCGACTTCAACGACGCCAACGGCTTCACCGTGCGCCAGCTGCTCACCTCGGCGTTCAAGGAGGTGCGGTCGGCCGCGGCGAGCACCGCGGTGGCGGACTACCTGGACAAGATGTTCGTCGGGTTCAACGACGTGCACGAGGCCACCGAGGAGGCGGCCGACGGCGCCGGCAAGGTCGCCGACGGCACCGCCGACGCCAAGGACGGCGCGGACCGGCTGGACGACGGGCTCGACGACGCCAAGGACGGCTCCTCGCAGCTCTCCACGGGCACCGGGGAGCTCAGCTCGGGGATCGGCCAGCTCTACGACGGATCCAAGACCCTGACCGCGGGGCTGGAGGAGGCCTCCGGCGAGGTCTCCAGCGCCGCCGACGAGCTCAACCCCAAGGCCGACAAGGCCGTCCCGGTGCTGCGGGAGAACGAAGAGGAGATCACCACCGTCGCCGAGGAGGCCGAGACGGCCGCCAACGCTCTGTCCGAGGCGCTGGGCAAGCTCCCGGCGGAACCGACCCAGGTGCGCCAGGACGCCGAGGACGCGCGCGCCCTCTCCGAGGAGATCGGCGACCACCTCGAAGCGAACCCGGACATGGAGACCACCGACCCCGCCGCCTACCGCCTGTTCACCAAGGCCCAGGACCGCCTGTCCTCCGGCGCGGACTACGCCGACTTCATCGCCGACAACTGGGACCACATCACCACCGTCAAGAACAAGGCCGACAAGGTCGCCGACATCGCCGGGACCGTCGCCGACACCGTCCCCGGCCTCGCCGACGAGGCCGAGGACGCGCAGGACAAGCTCAACGAGCTGGACGAGGGCCTGGGCGAGCTGGCCGAGGGCAGCCGGACCCTGCGCGACGGCCTCGAGGACGCCTCCGGCGGCGCCGAGGAGCTGGACGAGGGCGCCGGCTCCCTGGACAGCGGCATCGGCGAGCTCAACGACGGGGCCGGGCAGCTGGGCTCGGGCCTGGGCGAGCTCAAGGACGGCTCGAACGAGCTGGCCGGCGGCCTGGAGGAGGGCGTCGACCAGATCCCCACCTTCGGCTCCGACGAGCGCGACGCCCGCGGCGACATGATGAGCGAGCCCGTCCGGCTCTCCTCGGCAGTCGACAACGAGGCCCCGCAGTACGGCACCGGGTTCGCCCCGTTCTTCATCCCGCTGTCGCTGTGGGTGGGCGCCATGATGATCTACATGGTGCTGGCGCCGATGTCCTCGCGCGCGCTGGCATCGGCCGCCCCGTCGTGGCGGATCGCCCTGGCCGGGTGGGTCCCGGCCGCGGCCATCGGCGCCGTCCAGGTCGCCATCAGCCTGACCGTGCTGCACCTTTCGCTGGGCCTGGAGGCCGAGCGCTGGGCGGCCACCACCGGGCTGCTGCTGCTGACCGTGGCCGCCTACACCGCGGTGGTGCAGTGGGCCAACGCCCGCTTCGGCTCGGCCGGGCGCATCCTGGCCCTGGTGCTGCTGATGCTGCAGCTCACCTCCGCCGGGGGCACCTACCCGATCGAGACCAGCGACGGGTTCTTCCAGGCGATCTCGCCGTACCTGCCGATGAGCTGGGTGGTCTCCTCGCTGCGGGTGCTGATCAGCGGCGGGGACACCACCGTGGTGCTGCAGGCCTGCGGGGTGCTGGCCGCCTACACGGTGGTCTTCGGACTGCTGACCTGGCTGGCCGTGGCGCGCAAGCGGATGTGGACGATGAGCGCCCTGCACCCGGCGCTGAAGCTGTGAGCTGGGCCCGGGGGCGCCCGCGCGGCGCCCCCGGGCCGGAAAGGCGGGATAATGGCAGGTGCGACCATCCCCCGTACGCAGGAGCGACCCGTGAGCGCGCGACGCGAGGCCACCCGGCAGCGCCTCTTCCAGGCCACACTGGAGGAGGTCTCCGCGAACGGCCTGGACGCCGTGACCGTGGACCAGATCGCCGAACGCGCCGGCCTGGCCAAGGGCACCGTCTACTACAACTTCGGCGGCAAGGCCGAGCTGTTCACCGCCTTCATGGAGTGGGGCGTGGACCGGTTCGCGGCCATGCTCCGCGAGGGCGCCTCCGGTCCGCCCCGTGCGGCGCTCTCCGGGCTGGTCCGCGCCGAGCTGCAGTTCATCGCCGAGTACGAGGACCTGGCCCGGCTGCTGCTGTCGGAGTCCTGGCGCACCCACCAGGCCTGGGAGGCCACGGCGCTGCGCATCCGCCGCCAGGCCATCGACGTGTTCAGCGGGCTGCTGGACGCGCTGGCGGCCGAAGAGGGGATGCGCCCCGGACTGGACACCGCGGTGGCCGGGTCGGCGCTGTTCGGGATGGCGCTCACCGCCGCCCTGGAGTGGCGCACGCTCGCCCCCGAGCGCCCGCTGGAGGAGGTCCACGCCGTGCTGATGCGGCTGATCGACGACATTCTGGAGGCCGAGGGCCGCCCCTGACGGCGTCCCCCGCCGGCCGCTTCCGCCCGTTGGTTCGGGCTTCGTCCCGGTATCGCCAAGTCCGAGCGTGGCGCGTTGCCCCGCCGCCGCCGGACCCCGCACGCTCGTGACCAGGAGGCGAGCCGAGGGGGGCGGATGCGCCGTGCGACGGGGGCCCGGGTCGAGGCCGAGGAACTGGAGCTGCGCACCGGGGAGGGCCCGGTCTACTCCGGGGTCGCCCTGCGGGCCGCCCCGGGGTCGCTGACCGCCGTCGCCGGGGACGCCGGGAGCGGGCGCACCGCGCTCCTGCTCACCCTGGCCGGGCGGATGCGGCCCTCCGGCGGGCGGCTGGTGGTGGACGGGCACGAGCTGCCCCGGCGCGCCCGCCGGGTGCGCGCCATCGCCGCCCTCGGGCTCTCCGCGGGCGTCAACGACCTGGACGAGCGGCTGCGGGTCGCCGAGCACCTGACCGAGCGGATGCTGCTGCGGTTCCGGCCCGCCCCCCGCTCGGCGGTCGACCCGGCGCTGAAGGAGGCCGGCCTGGACGGGCTGGACACCCGGACGCTGGCCAAGGACCTGACGGCGCTGGAGCGCCGGAGGCTGGGGGTGGCCCTGGCGCTGCTGGAGGAGCCGCGCCTGCTGCTGGTGGACGACGCCGACGAGGGCCTGGGCGAGGAGCACCGGCGCGCGTTCTGGGGGACGCTCCGCGCCCTGGCCGACTCCGGGCTGACCGTCGTCGCCGCCTGCGGCGACGCCGCCGAGGCCGACGGGGACACCGCGGTGGTCCGCCTGGAGCGGGCCGCACGCGGCACGGACCCCGGCTCCGGGTCCCGCGACGGCGACGGCGACGGCGACGGGGGCGAGGGCGAGGGCGGCCGCCGGCGCTCGGTGCGCCTGTCCGAGCTGTTCGGGCGCAAGGAGGCCGGATGAAGGCCCCGAAGATGCGCTTCCTGCCCACCCTGCGCCTGGGATGGCTCTCGGCCCGCTCCTTCCTGCGCCACCCGCTGACCATCGCCGCGCTGTGCGCCCTGACGATCGTGCCGCTGCTGTACACCGGCATGTACCTGTGGGCGTTCTGGGACCCCTTCGGCAAGCTGAGCAACCTGCCGGTGGCGCTGGTCAACGAGGACGAGCCGGCGACCGCGGACGGCGAGACCGTCACCGCCGGGGACGACCTGACCGAGGAGCTGGTCGAGCGCGGCGACCTCGCCTGGCGGGTGACCGACGCCGACGACGCAGCCTCCGGGGTCGCCGACGGGCGCTACTACGCCTCGGTCACCATCCCCGAGGACTTCAGCGCCGACCTGGCCTCCCCCGCCGACACCGGGTCCGACCCCACGCGCGCGCGGCTGGAGGTCCACTACAACGACGCGACCAACTACATCGCCTCGGAACTGCTGTCGATGGGGCTCACCGAGATCGAGAAGGCGGTCGACGCCACCGCGATCTCCCGGTACCTGGACACGATGTTCGTCGGCTTCAACGAGATCCACTCCCGCACCGAGGAGGCCGCCGACGGGGCCGGCGAGCTGGCCGGCGGCGCCTCGGAGGCCAAGGACGGCTCCGGCCGCCTCTACGACGGGCTGACCGACGCCGAGGACGGGGCCGGGGACCTCGCCGACGGCGCCGCCTCCGCGGAGGAGGGGGCGGGCGACCTCGCCGACGGCGCGGCCACCGCCGAGGAGGGCGCCCAGGACCTGGCCCAGGGCGCCTCCACCGCCCACGACGGCGCCTCCGACCTGGAGTCCGGGCTGGGCGAGCTGCACTCGGGGGCGGCGGAGCTGGCCGAGGGCGCCGGCTCGGCCTCGGAGAGGGTCAACGCCAAGGCCGAGGAGGTCGATGCGCTCGCCGACGAGTGGATCCCGCTCGTCAAGGAGCACTCCCCCGAGATCGAGGAGGGCGCGGGGGACGTCGCCGACGCCGCCGACGCGCTCGCGGCCGCCCTGGACGAGTGGCCGGAGATCTGCCACAAGGACACCGCGCGGCTCAACGCCTTCGAGGAGGAGCTGGACGACCCGGCTCTGCACCCCGACATCCCGCCGGAGGTCCGGGAGACCCTCAAGGAGGCGATCGACCTCGCGCTGAAGGCGGACCGGTACGTGGAGGAGCACCGGGACCGCATCGACGCCGTCGCCTCGGACGCGCGCGACGTGCGGGACCTGGCCCGGGAGCTCCAGAATGAGGCCCCGCACCTGGCCGACGACGCCGAGGACGCCCGGAACCAGGTCGACGAGCTCGCCTCCGGGCTGGAGGAGCTGGCCTCCGGGGCACGCGGGCTGCGCGACGGACTGGCCACCGCCGAGGACGGCGCGGGCGACCTGAACGACGGGCTGGGCGACCTGGAGGACGGGGCCAACGACCTCTCCGGCGGCCTGGGCGACCTGCGGGAGGGCGCCGACGATCTGGACGCGGGCCTGGGCGACCTCGCGGGCGGGGCGGGGACGCTGGACGAGGGCGTCACCGAGCTGCGCATCGGCGCCGGCGACCTGGACGACGGGCTGGGCGACCTGGAGGACGGCTCGGACGAGCTGGCCGGGGGCCTCCAGGACGGGGCGGAGCAGATCCCCACCTTCGACGAGGACTCCCGCGAGGCCCGCGACGCGATGATGAGCTCGCCCACCCGGCTGGACTCCACCACCTCCAACCCCGTCGCCGACTACGGGACCGGGTTCGCCCCGTTCTTCCTGGGGCTGTCGCTGTGGGTGGGCGCCATGGTGGTGTACATGGTGCTGCCGACCGCCTCGGGCCGGGCGCTGGCCTCCACCGCCCCCTCCTGGCGGGTGGCGGTGGCCGGGTGGCTGCCCGGACTGGCGCTGGGCGCGGCGCAGGCGGTGGTCATGGTCGGCGCCCTGCACCTGCTGCTGGGGCTGGACGCGGTGGACTGGCCGGGGCTGATCGGCTTCCTGGTGCTGGTCGCCGCCGCCTACACCTCGATCGTGCACTGGGTGGACGTCCAGTTCGGGGCCCCGGGCAAGGTGATCGTGCTGGTGCTGCTGATCGTGCAGATCGTCTCGGCCGGAGGCACCTACCCGCTGCAGACCAGCCCGGGGCTCCTGCAGGCGATCGCCCCGTACATGCCGATGTACTGGGCGGTGACCGCGAGCCGCCACCTGATCAGCGGCGGGGACCCGCAGACGGTGCTGCACGCCTGCCTGGTGCTGGGCGCCTCCACCCTCGGCGGGCTGCTGCTGGGGTGGGCGGCGGTGGCCGGCAAGCGGGTGTGGAGCATGTCCCGGCTGCACCCGGCGCTGGAGATCTGAACGGTGAGGGGCCGGGTCCCACCACGGACTCCGGCCCCGCCGTACGGGCCCGAACGCGCCCGGCCGGGCCCCGTGCCGCCTGACGGCGCGGCCCCGTATTCCCCGCCGCCGGCTGCTCCCGACGCTATCGGCGCCGCCGGCCGGGCCGCATCGCCCCGGGAGCGTATCCCCGTCTACGACGAAAGGCGGTCCCCTGCTCGTCCAGGAGGAGGGCGGAGCGCCCGAGGCGTCATGGGGCACCTGTCATGGGCCCGGACGCGTGGCCCGGCGCGCACGCAGCGTCAGAGTGCGGCAGGGCACCTACCCGCGGCCCACCGGGTGTTCTAGCCTGTGCAGCGGTATCGCCTGACCCTGTGGAGCAGATCCGCCGTGGCCGACTTCTATCCTCTCCTGCCGATCGCCGCCGGCGTCGGGGTGCTCTACGCCTACTTCCGCCACGCCCTGTGGACCGGGCTGCTGCTGCGCAACGGCCTGCGGGCCGAAGGCGAGATCGTCGGATACGCCGAGTCCAACACCACCGCCCGGATGATCGTCCGGTTCACCACGCACCTGGGCGAGGAGGTCCACGCCCAGCACGAGAGCACGGGGTGGACCGCCTCCAAGCACGGCGACGCGGTGACGGTCACCTACCACCCCAACCGCCCCGAGGTCGCGCGCATCGTCGACGCGCCGTGGCTGAGCAACTGGGTGCACATCATGTTCGCCCTGGTCGGCATGGTCCTGGTCGGGGTCGGCTGCTTCCTGGGCTACCTGCACTGGATCGCCTGAGCCCGGCCGCGGCGCCCGCTCAGCGGTAGCGCACCGGAAGCCGCTTGACACCGTTGATCCAGGCCGAGCGGAACCGCTCGGGCGGGCCCTCGGCGCGCAGGCCGGGCATCCGGTCGGCGATCGCGTCGAAGATCAGGTCGATCTCCATCCGCGCCAGGTTGGCGCCCAGGCAGTAGTGCGCCCCGGTGCCGCCGAACCCCAGGTGGGGGTTGGGGTCGCGGCCGATGTCGAAGGAGAACGGGTCGGTGAAGACCTCCTCGTCGAAGTTGGCCGAGCTGTAGTAGAGCCCCACCCGGCTCCCCCGCGCGATCGGCGTCCCGCCGATCGCGGTGTCGGCGGTGGCGGTGCGCTGGAAGGCGATCACCGGGGTGGCCCAGCGCACGATCTCGTCGGAGGCGGTGGCCGGGCGCTCGGTGCAGAACCGCTCCCACTGCCCGGGGTGGTCCAGGAAGGCGAGCATGCCGTGGGTGATGGCGTTGCGGGTGGTCTCGTTGCCGGCGACGGCGAGCAGGATGACGAAGAACCCGAACTCGTCGTCGTCGAGCCCGCGCCCGTCCACGTCGGCCTGGACCAGCGCCGAGACGATGTCGCCGCGCGGCTCCTCGCGCCGCTCGGCGGCCATCGCCATGGCGTAGGCCAGGATCTCGGCCGAGGCCACCGCCGGGTCGAGGGCGTACTCGGGCTCGTCGTAGCCGAGCATCCCGTTGGACCAGGCGAACAGCCGCCCCCGGTCCCGCTGGGGCACGCCGAGCAGGTCGGCGATGGCCTGCAGGGGCAGTTCCATGGCCACGTCGGCGACGAAGTCGCCGACGCCCTTGCCGACCGCGCGGGCGACGATGCGGTCGGCGCGCTCCTTGAGGGCGTCGGCCATCCGCCCGATCGCGCGCGGGGTGAACCCGCGCTGCACGATCTTGCGGAGCTTGGTGTGCTCGGGCGGGTCGGTGTTGATGAGCAGGTGGCGCCGCTGGACGTCCATCGCGTCGGGGTCGATGCCCTCGAAGTAGCGGACGATGGCGGTATTGGCGTTGGTGGAGAAGAGCCGGGAGTCCACCGAGGCGGTGCGCACGTCCTCGTGGCGGCTGAGGATCCACAGGCCGCCGTCGTCGAAGCCGTGCCCGGGGGGCTGGGGGTTCCAGTACACCGGCCGGGTGCGGCGCAGCCCGGCGAACTCCTCGTGCGGCACGCGGGCGGCGATCAGGTCGGGGTCGGTGAAGTCGAACCCGTCGGGGACGGGGCGCGGGGGCGGTGCGGTCATGGCGGTGCGTCCTCTCGCGACTGGTGCGGGGCGGGACCGCGGCCTTCGGCGGCCGTCGCGCGCGCCCAGCGGTAGTCGGCCTTGCCGCTCGGCGAGCGCTGCACCCGCGGGACGACCCGGTACAGGCGGGGCGCCTTGTAGCCGGCCAGGCGGGCGCGGACGTGGGCGTCCAGGAGCTCGGGGGCGGGGGCGTGTCCCCCCTCGGGGGCCGAGACCACGGCGGCCACGCGCTCGCCGAAGCGCGCGTCGGGCAGGCCGACGACGACCGCGTCGCCGACGCCGGG
This sequence comes from Nocardiopsis baichengensis YIM 90130, assembly GCF_000341205.1. Taxonomy (NCBI): domain Bacteria; kingdom Bacillati; phylum Actinomycetota; class Actinomycetes; order Streptosporangiales; family Nocardiopsidaceae; genus Nocardiopsis; species Nocardiopsis halophila. Next base: position 117,663 of record NZ_ANAS01000022.1, read on the forward strand.
GGCGCCCTTGAGGACGGCCTCGACCTCTTCGGGGTAGACCTTCTCCCCGCCGGTGTTGATGCAGACCGACCCGCGGCCGCGGAGCACCACGGTGCCGTCGGCCTCCACGGTGGCCATGTCGCCGGTGAGGGTGTGGCGGACGCCGTCGACCTCGACGAACACGGCCGCGGTCTTGTCGGGGTCGTTGAAGTAGCCCAGCGGGACGCGGCCCGCGCGCGCCACCGTTCCCACCTCGCCCGACCCCGGTTCCACGGGGCGCAGGCCGGCGTCGAGGACGGTGATGCGCTCGTCCTCGAACCGGTAGCGCAGCCCGGTCTCGGGGGTGGAGCCGGGCACGCCCCAGGCGACCAGGCCGGTCTCGGTGGAGCCGTAGTTGTCCATGATCATGCGGTCGGGCAGGGCCTTCTGCAGCCGTGCCCGCACCGATCCGGAGAGGATCGCTCCGGTGGAGCTGACGACGAGCAGCGAGGAGAGGTCGCGGCCCCCGCGCTCGACCTCCTCGGCCAGGGGTGCGGCCATGGCGTCGCCGACGATGTTGATCGTCATCACCCGCTCGCGCTCGACCGCGCTCAGCACCTCGGCGGCGTCGAAGGAGGGGACCAGCACCAGGGTGCCCCCGGCCCAGAAAGTGATGAAGGAGGCCAGCTGGGCGGCGCCGTGCATCAGGGGCGCGGCCGGCATCATCACCACGCCCTCGGTGGCCGCCGCCCGGTCCGCCACGTCCCCGGGGGCCGCCGCGGGCTCCCCTCCGGGGTTCCCGCCGCCGTGCCCGGCGAAGAACAGGTCCTCCTGGCGCCACATGACGCCCTTGGGCATGCCGGTGGTGCCGCCGGTGTAGATGATGTAGAGGTCGTCGCCCGAGCGGGCGGGGAACGGGGGCCCGTCCGGAGCGGCGTCCAGGAGCGCCTCGTAGCCGTCGGGCGCCCGCACGGTGCAGCGCAGCGACGGGGCGGCCGGGGCGGCCTCGGCCGCCCGGGCGTCGAAGGCGGCGTCGTGCACCAGGGCGGCGGGGTCGGCGTCGGCCAGCAGCGAGCGCAGCTCGCCGGCGACGTAGCGGTAGTTGACGTTGACCGGCACGGCCCGGATCTTCAGGGCCGCCAGCAGCGCCTCGACGTAGTGCGGGCCGTTGTAGAGGTACTGGGCGACCCGGTCGCCGGGGCGCACCCCGTTCGCGGCCAGGTGGCGGGCCAGCCGCCCCGCGCGCGCGTCCAGCTCGGCGTAGCTGCGGCGCTCGTCCCCGCAGACCAGCGCGGTGCGGTCGGGGACCCGGGCGGCGACGGCCTCGAACAGGTCGGCGAGGTTGAACTCCATCAGGGGCCCTCCGATCCGACGATCCACATGGCGAAGAACTGCGCGCCGGCCCCGTAGGCGTGGCCGAGGGCGGTGCGGGCGCCCTCCACCTGGTGGCCCTCGGCGCGGCCGCGCACCTGCTGGGCGGCCTCGGCGAAGCGGATCAGCCCGGAGGCGCCGATGGGGTTGGTGGACAGCACCCCGCCGGAGCGGTTCCAGGGGGTGTCGCCGTCCGGGGCGGTGGCGCCCTCCTCGGTCAGCCGCCAGCCCCGGCCCGGCTCGGCGAAGCCCAGGTTCTCCAGCCACATCGGCTCGTACCAGCTGAAGGGGACGTAGACCTCGGCGGTGTCGATGTCGCGGCGCGGGTCGGCCACCCCGGCCTGGGCGTAGACGTCGGCGGCGCAGTCGCGCCCGGCCCGGGGGTCCACCGCGTCGCGCCCGGCGAAGGCGATGGGCTCGCTGCGCACCGCCGCCCCGCGGATCCAGGCGGGCGGCCCGGGGGCGGCGCGGGCGGCGCCGGCGTCGCCGATGACCATGGCGCAGGCCCCGTCGGAGGAGGGGCAGGTCTCCAGGTAGCGCAGCGGCTCCCAGAGCATCGGGCTGGCGGCGACCGCCTCGGGGGTGATGCCGGGCATGCGCAGGTGGGCGTAGGGGTTGCCCAGGGCGTTGCGGCGGTCCTTGGCGGCGACGGCCCAGCCCACGTGCCCGGGGGCGCCGGAGCGCTCGATGTAGGCGCGGATGAAGGGGGCGAAGTAGCCGCCGGCGCCCACCACCAGCGAGGCGGAGAAGGGCTGGCCGACGGTGAGCGCCCAGGTGGCGTTGGACTCCGACTGCTTCTCCCAGGCCAGGGCGAGCACCCGGCGGAAGGCGCCGGAGCGCACGTGGCTCGCGGCGACGATGGCGGTGGACCCGCCGACCGACCCGGCGGTGTGCACGCGCAGCAGCGGCTTGCCGCGGGCGCCCAGGGCGTCGGCGAGGAACAGGTCGGGCATGGCCACGCCCTCGAACAGGTCGGGGGCCTTGCCCAGCACCACCGCGTCGATGTCGGCGAAGCCGAGCCCGGCGTCCTCCAGGGCGCGCAGGGCCGCCTCGCGCACCAGTCCGGGCATGGACACGTCGGTGCGCCTGCTGCGGTGGTGCGTCTGCCCGACGCCGATCACCGCGGCCGCTCGGCTCATCGCGGGCCTCCTTCCTCCGGGGCGGGCCCGGCCTCCAGGACCGCCACGAGGTTGTGCTGCAGGCAGGGGCCCTGGGCGGCGTGGGCGACGGCACGGTCGGCGCCGCCGCCGGCGACGCGGCGCGCGGCCTCGCCGATGCGGATCAGGCCGGTGGCCATGACGGGGTCGGCCGCCATGGGGCCGCCGGAGGGGTTGACGCCGGTCTCCTCCCCCAGCCCGAGCGCGGCGCGCAGCAGGACCTCCTCGTGCGGGTGGCGGGCGTGCAGTTCGGCGACCTGCACGGGGCCCTCGGCGACCCCGGCGGCGGCCGCGGCCTGCTCGGCGGAGGCGCAGCGGGACAGGTCGCGGGCGGCGGGGCTGTGCACGTCGATGCGGTGCTCCAGGCCCCGGATCCAGACGGGGCGGACGCCGCGCGCGCGGGCGATCCGGGTGGCGGCGGGGCCGGTGGCCAGCAGCACCGCCGCGGCGCCGTCGGCGGGCGGGGCGGTGTGCCCGGGGCGCAGGGGCAGGGGCGGAACCCGGCCGCCGGTCTCCGGCGGGCCCGCCCGCTCGGCGATGCGGGCCAGCTCCGCCTCGCCGGCCCGGCCGGCGTCGATGACGGCGCGCGCCTGCAGGGCGGCCAGGTCCTCGGCGTCCAGGCCCAGCGGCGCCAGGTAGTAGGGGTCCAGGGTCCGGGCGAGGATGTCGGGCAGCGATCCCTGCGTCGCCTTGCCGAAGCCGTAGGCCAGGGCGATCCCGCCTCCCGCTCCGTCGTCGTCCCCGTGGCGCAGGCGCAGCCAGGCCTCGTACAGCGCCCAGGCGGCGTCCATCTCGACGTGGCTCTCGCTGATCGGGGGCCAGGCGCCGAGCGCGTCGAGCGCGCCGACGAAGGAGAAGGGGGCGCCGGCGAGGTAGTCCAGGCTGCCCGAGACGGTGAAGCCGACCTCGGAGCGGTCGGTCCCGGCCTGCTCCAGCACGGCGGTCACCACCCGGTGCACCAGGGCGGGCTCGGGCGCGCCGGTCCCGCCGGGGTGCACGTCGCGGGCGTAGGCGACGACGGCCACGTCCGGGGCGGGGGCGCTCATCGCTCCTCCTGTTCCGGTGCCGGCTCCGGTGCCGGCTCCGGGGGCGGGTCCGGGGGCGGGTCCGGGACGAACCAGCGGATGCTCGGGCGCGTGCGGCTGCGCTCCTCGGGCGGCAGCCACTCGGCCCGCACCCGCATGCCCGGGCGCACCCGGGCCGGGTCGACACCGCTGACCAGGGCCAGCAGGTCGACGTCGGCGCCGTCGAGGCGGACGTATCCGGTGACGAAGGGGACCTCGGGGGCGCGCGGGTCGGGCACGTGGTTGACCGAGAAGGTGGTGAGCGTGCCGGTGGGCGGCAGCTCCACCTCCTCGGTGACGGGGGTGCCGTCGGCGGGGTCGACCTCGCGCGGCGGGACGTACACCGCGCCGCTGCGGGCCCGGCTGCCGAGGATGCGCCCCTCGGTCTGGGCGTCCAGGTACCGGGCCAGGGCGGGGTCGGCGCGCACCGTGTAGTCGAGGCGCCCGGTGTCGCGGACCTCGGTGACCTCGGGGCGGAAGCAGGCGATGTCGGTGACGGCGCCGGTGCGCTCGGCCTCCGGGCGCAGCCGGGGGCGGACCCGCAGGCCGGCGCGGAGCGCGCGGGGTGGTTCCGCGCCCGCCGCCTCCCCCATGTCCAGGGCGTGCAGCATCGCGGTGTCGGCCCCGTCCAGGAGCACGGCGGCCCAGGCGAAGGGGCGGTCGAAGGGGTGGCGGGGGCGGGGCTCGGCCACCCAGCACCAGGTCTGCACGGTCCCGGCGGGTCCGACCCCGGGGTGGTCGCCGGTGACCGGGGATCCGTCCAGCGGGTCGTACTCGGTGGGCGGGACGAGCACGCGGCCGGAGGCGGTGCGGACCCCGACGAGGCGGCCGTCGCGCAGCTCGGTGAGGAAGCGGCCGATGACGGGGCCGGTGCTGCGGGTGTAGCCGCCGGGGAAGGCGACGCCGTGCGTGCCGATGAGGGGTTCGGGGTCCGCCGGTCCGGGGGCGGCCGGTTCAGGGCCGGTCGGTTCAGGGTCGGTCGGTTCAGGGTCGGTCGGCATTCTTCTCACGGTTCTCCCAGTAGGGGTCCCTGAGGCGGCGCTTGGGGAGCTTGCCGTTGGGCTCGCGGGGCATCTGCGCGATGAAGTCGATGGAGCGCGGGTGCTTCATGCGCGCGAGGCGGCCCTGCAGGTGCTCCATGAGGCGCGCGGCGAGGGCGGGCCCCGGTTCGGAGCCCTCGGCGGGCTCTACGACGGCCTTGACCTGCTCTCCCCAGTCGTCGTCGGGGACGCCGAAGACGGCGGCGTCCATCACCTCGGAGTGGGTGAGCAGCTCCTTCTCGATCTCGGCGGGGTAGATGTTGGCGCCGCCGGAGATGATGACCTCGCTGGTGCGGTCGCTCAGGTAGAGGTGGCCGTCCTCGTCCAGGCGGCCGATGTCGCCGAGGGTGAAGAACCCGTCGAGGCGGGCCTCGTCGGTCTTGCGGCGGTCGCCCTTGTACTCGAAGTCGGGGCCGAGCATCCGCATGTAGACGGTGCCGGTCTCGCCGGGCGGGAGCGCCCGGCCGTCGGCGCCGACGATGCGCAGCTCGGTGATGGGCCAGGGCCGGCCCACCGACCCGGGGTGGGCGTGCCGGTCCTCGGGGCGCTGCACGGTGCCGCCGCCCTCGGTGGCGGCGTAGTACTCGAAGACGCACTCGCCCCACCAGGCGAACATGGCCTCGCGCACCTGCTCGGGGCAGGGGGCGGCGCCGTGCACCAGCCACCGCATGGAGGACACGTCGTAGCGGGCGCGCACCTGCTCGGGCAGATGGAGCAGGCGCTTGAAGTGGGTGGGCACCATGTGGGTGCTCGTGATGCGGTGGCGCTCGACCAGGCGCAGGAACTCCTCGGCGTCCCAGCCGTCCATGTACACCACGGTGTGGCCCATGTGCAGGGCGGTGGTGCTGAACTGGGTGACGGCGGTGTGGTAGGTCGGCGCGGTGACCAGGTGGGCGTTGCCGGGGCCGGGCTCGATGCCGAAGAACCCGAACAGGGCGGTGCCCAGCTCGGCGGCGTCGTCGGGGTCGAGCCCGCTGAGGGCGCGGCGCACGCCCTTGGGGCGGCCCGTGGTGCCCGAGGTGTAGTGCATGGTCTGGCCCGCGGTCCGGCCCTCGGGCAGGTGGTCGGGGCGGCCGCCGATGAACGCGTCGAAGGGGACGAAGCCGGGCACGTCGCCGAAGCCGATGCGCGCCTCCTTGGGAAGCGCCGCCTCCTCCGCGCCGCGCAGGCCCTCGGCGGCGAAGCGCTCGTGGACGAAGAACGCCTTGGCGCCGCTGTCGGCGGTGATGTAGCCGATCTCGGGTCCGGTCAGGTGCCAGTTCACGGGGGTGTAGTAGAGGCCGGCCTGGAGCGCGGCCAGGTAGAGGGTCAGGCCGTCCGACCCGTTGGGGGTCAGGCCGCAGATGCCGTCGCCGGTGCGCAGGCCCAGCGCGCGCAGGGCGTGCACGAGGCGGTTCGCGCGGGCCAGGAGGGCGCCGGCGGTGTGCTCGGCTCCGTCGGGGTCGACGCAGGCGAGGCGGTCGGGGTGGGCGCGGGCCGTTCTCCAGAAGCCGAGGGGGGCGGTGTCCGACATGGAGACCTCCGTCACACCGAAGCTCACTCCCCGGTAAGTAGAGCACGTTCTCTTTTTTGTGACTAGGCCGTGTTCTGCAGCGCATTTCCGATCTAGAATCAGTTCTCACCTCTGCCCCGACACACACCGTTGGAACAGCGCGCCGGCACGGCCGGCGGACCGGGAGGCGAGCGATGGAGGAGAGCACGCGGCTGGACCTGTCCACCCCCCACTGCGAGGTGCGGCGCCACGGCCCGGTGGTCACGGTGGAGATGCGCAGGCCCGAGGCGCGCAACGCGCTGTCCACGGACATGCTGGTGGGGATGGCCGACGCCTTCGCCTACATCGGCGCCGAACCGGGGGTGCGGGTCGGCGTGCTCACCGGCGCGGACGGGGTGTTCTGCGCGGGCGCGGACCTGAAGGGCATGGGGCGGCCGTCGCAGGACGCGCGGGTCAACGCCCGGGCGGCCGGGATCGCCGACTTCCACTGGAAGGGCCTGCTGCGCCAGGACCGCCCGCCCAAGCCCCTGGTGTCGGCGGTCGAGGGCCCGGCGGTGGCCGGGGGCACCGAGCTGGTGGTCGGCACCGACGTGCGCATCGCCGCCGAGGGGGCGGTGTTCGGCCTGTACGAGGCGCGCCGGGGGCTGTTCCCGATGGGCGGCTGCGCCGTCCGGGTCCCGCGGCAGATCCCCTACGCCCGCGCCATGGAGATGCTGCTGACCGGCCGCTCCTACACGGCGCGGGAGGCCGCGGACATCGGCCTGGTCACCCGCGTCGTCCCGGACGGGACGGCGCTGGAGGAGGCCCTGCGCACCGCCCGGGAGATCGCGGCGTGCGGCCCCCTGGCGGTCCAGGCCATCCTGCGCGTCCACCGCGAGACCGAGGGCCTTCCCGAACACGAGGCGCTCAAGGTCAGCGACGCCGCCGGCTGGGAGGTCCTGTCCTCCCAGGACGCCCGCGAGGGCGCCCGCGCCTTCACCGAGAGGCGCGAGCCGCGGTTCACGGGCGAATGAGCCCTGCCTTGAGCCCGGCAGTGCCCCCTACAGCCCCGACAAGGCGAGGATCAGGAGCAGCAGGGCGAAGCCGATGAGGACGTGCGTCGGCCACGCGGAGAACCTGCCGGACGGGCCGCGTGCAGCCACCGGACCTCCTCGGATCGATCGAAGGCGCCCAGCGTGCCCGCGCCCTGCGCGGGAGATTCCGGAGCGGTCGGCCATTGGCCGGTGGCGGCCGCGGGGAGGAGCCGGTCCCGGCCCTGTGCTCAGACGGCGCCCGCCCCGGACAGGGCCAGGATGAGGAGCAGGATCGCGAAGGCGATCAGCAGGTCCGTCGGCCAGGACGAGAACTTGCCGGAAGAGTCGCGTGCGGGCACCGGGGCTCCTTCTGTGTCGGGAAAGGAGCCAGGGTGCCCCGGGGACGCGGGGGAACTTCCCGGGGTGGTCGGTGATTGGCCGGGCGCGGCCACATGGGCCCGCCTCCACGCGTCCACAGCCTCAGGAAACCGTCAATGCGGGCATCCGACGCGCCGGTGACGATGGACCCGTGCCCGCCCCTCACCGGGTCGTCATCGCCGTCTTCCCCGGTGTCGACCTCCTCGACGCCACCGGCCCCGCCGAGGTCTTCGCGCTCGCCGACCGGGAGGCCGGCGGCCGGGGCCGCTACGAGGTGCTGCTGCCCGGCGCGGTGGAGGCCCTGCGCCGGGTGGTGCGCAGACGGACCGGGTCCGCCCCGGCGGCCTACCGGCGGAGCTTCCGCACGGCGCCCTGACCGGCCGCCCCGGTCGACGGCCGCCGCAGCCCGTCCGCCGGGGAACGGCGGCGGACGGGCGGGCAACGCGAACGCCCCGGCCGGAGCGCGGGGGTCAGCCCGAGGGCTGCTCGTCGACGACTACGTCGAAGTCCACGTTCGTGCCCTCGACCGCGGTCGCGGTGATGGTCACACCGAGGGTCTGGTCGCCCGCGGTGAGGTCGCAGCGGATGGAGGCACCGACCTCGGCCGGCAGGTCCTCGGGGCAGGTGAGGTCGTCAGGCGTCTGCCCGACCTCCTCTTCGAGGACCGCGGCGGCCTGCCGGGCGACCTCGTCCGCGGGGACGGCGCCGGCCTCCCCGCCGGAGTCGGGCGCGCCGGACTCCCCGCCGGTCCCCCCGCCCTCCTCGGCCCCCTGCTCCTGGCCCCGGCTCTCCTCGACCGGCTCCATGTCGCCGATGCTGGCGTTGAACGAGCAGCCGGCGGTGAGGAGCACGGCCAGCGCTCCCAGTCCGGTCGCCGCGGCGGCCTGTCTGCGCCCGGTTCCTCGCATCTCGTTCTCCCTGCTCTCACTCGTGGATGGGGTATCCAGCGTGAGACGCCGGGACCCCGCCTCGCGTTCCGTCCGCAGAGATCACGATCGGGCTGCTCATGGTGGTGCGCAGGGCGCGGCGGCACCGGGGCCGGCGTCGGCCCTCCCCGCGGACGGCTCTAAGGACCGCAGTAGACGACGACCCCCACAAGCCTGTTGTTCTCCTCCGGCGACAGGTTGGTCTCCGTCCAGCGCGGGACGTGGCCCCGCGGGGTCGGGCTGAGGAAGATCAGTCCGACGTCGTTGCCGTGGGTCTTCACCGACGACGCCTTGAGCGTCATGAAGTCGGGCACCGGGTGGTGCCCGCAGGACGGGACGTCCCAGCGCTCACCGCCGCCGTGCCATCCGGAGAAAACGCACACCTTGCCCCACGGGCAGTCGCTGTAGTCCGCCTGCGCGGGCGCCGCAGTGAGCGCGAGCGCCCCCGCCGCCATGGCCAGCGCCGCCACCGCGGCCCGGGCCTTCCTCGCCACCGTCTTCATTCGCCACCCCCGGTCGCTCGTCCCCGCCCGGCGCGTGCCCCGGTGGGTCGCGGCACCGGAACGGAGGTTTCCTCCATCCTGCGATGCGCGGGCGAAGGAGAACAACGTCCCCGGTCGGTCCGGTACCGGACCGACCCGGCCGTCAACCGATCGCCACGACGTGCGTGGCGGCCTGCTCGTGGCCGGACCCGGGTCAGCTGCCGACGCGCTGTTGCGGGGGGCCGGTGCGCAGGGAGGGGAAGTACCGGATCAGCTTCGTCGGCATGCGGCCCGTCACCGCCGCGGTCGTGGTGATCCTGGTGCCCGCGATCAGGTCCGCCGTGCCCGCCTGGTCCCGGCGGACCAGCTCCGGGGCGCCGTGCACCAGGGCCACCAGCAGCGCCCACGGCTGCAGGCCGAGCACGAACAGCACCACCACCGGGGTGTACAGCAGCGCGGCCCGCAGGGTCGTCCTCCACCGGGCCGCCGGGCCGGACTCCCCCGGGGACGAGACCGCCAGGCGCATGCTCGCGCGCCCCGGGGTGCCGCGGTCGGTGCGCAGCAGCGGCACCAGGAGGCCGCCCCCCACCGCCGCCGCGACCAGCGCGATCCGGTGCGCCTCGGGCGCGCGCACCAGGGTGATGGTCCCGGTGTCGACGAGCACGGCCACCGCCAGCAGCGTCCCGTTCCACCAGAGCACCAGGTCGAGCGCGTGCCCGCCCAGGCGGCGGGAGAGCCCCGGCGGCATGCTGTCCATGACGGCCCCCGGCCACGCGCGCGGCAGGAGCCGGACGGCGGCGCAGCCGATGAGCCACCCCGCGGCGCCCCCGGCCGCTCCGAGCAGCACGTCGTCCACGGCCGCCACCCGGTAGGCGCAGGGGTACAGCCCGAGCACGCCGGTGTACTGGACCGCCTCGACCACCAGGGCCAGCAGCGCCGCCAGGGCGGCCGTGAAGGGCAACCCGCGCCGGTAGCGGTACCGGAGCAGGGCGCCGACCAGCGCGAACACTCCGGACGCGGCCCCGGCGTGCAGGGCGGCGGTGCGCCAGGACCCGGGCAGTTCCCCCAGGGCGAGGGGGTGCGGCAGCGCCGGGGCGCCGCCGTCGATGGCGCACAGCCCGTCGGCGCCGCGCGGCAGCGGCCACACCGCCAGCAGCCCCACCGCCAGTCCGGCCGCCAGCACCGCCAGGGTGACCTGCCCCTGCCAGCCGGCGATGCGCCCGTAGCGCCCCAGGTGGACCCGGAAGAACAGGGCCGCCCCCACCGCCGCGGCGAACACGACGGCCGGCACGGCGGCCACGGCCCCTCCCGGTCCTGCGCCGAGAATCCCTCCCATAAGGCCCCAAGGCTAGCCGCGGCCGGTGCGGCCGCGCGGGCGAACGGCCGAACCCGGGGCGGAGGGGCCGCGCCGGGGCCGGAGGAGGGGTGCATCCGCGCACGTCTGTAACTATTCGATAATTCTTGGTCAGGCTACGAACGCGTAGCGCGGTCACCGCGATCCGGACAAACCACTCCATCGGTATCGCGGTTGCCCAGTTAAGGACCAAAGTCATCCCCGCCCCGACCCGCTCGTCAGGCCCAGGAGGCACCACCCCCTGCGATTCCGGCCCTTCCCGGGCGAGATACGATCCCTGGGCCGAATCCCCGCGCCTTCCTCCGCGTAGCGCGGACAGGTCGGCCCGGCCGGAGGGCGCCACGAGCGCGCCGGCAGCCGGTCCTCCACATCCGAAGCACCTGGAACGCCCCTTCGCCGTTCCACCGCGTCCATGTGTGCTCAAGGCACGGGCCATAGGAGAGCAGTGCAGGAAGCAGAGAAGCGGCGGGTCCCGAGCATCCGCACCCGGCTCCGCAGGATCGTCATGACCCCCACTGCGGCCCTGGTCGCGGTGTGGCTCGTCGTCAGCGGAGTGCTGTTCTACAACGCCGCCATGGAGCTCGCCCTCAGCAAGGGCAACGAGCGCTACCTGACGCCGTCCGCGGTCGCGCTCACCACGGTGATGAAGGAGCGCACGATCACCGTCGGCTACCTGGAGCACCCCGAGGAGCTCGGCGACGAGCTCGACGAGGCCCAGGCCGCCTCCGATGAGCACATGGGCACGATCATCGCCGACTACGACGAGCTCAAGGCGATCGCCCCGGATTCGGCCGCCGACCGCATCACCACGCTCCAGGACGCCTACGGGGGCATCGACCGGCTGCGCGCCGACGTGCGCGAGGGCGACGCCTCCCGCTCGGACGTCCTCGACTTCTTCAACGGGGTCACCGAGGCCGCCGCCGACGTCTTCGACGAGCTCTCCCGGACCGGCAACAACGTCGAGTCCATGGGTCCCGGCATCAGCGCCACCTCCACCTTCCGCGCGGTCGACCACCTGGGCCGCGCCGACGCCAGGCTGGTGAAGTCCTTCTCCGAGGACGAGCTCAACCACCCCGACATGCACGCCTTCGTCCGGGAGTTCGGCGCCTTCGACGCGCGCATGGAGGAGACCGCCCCCTACCTCGGCCCCGAGCAGCGCGCCCAGTACCGGGAGCTCACCGGGTCCGAGGAGTACGGGCGTCTGAAGGAGTACGTCGCCCAGATCATGGAGCGCCCCGCACAGACGGAGACCGACCCGATCACCGGCGAGGTCACCGAGCGCTTCCCCATGCCCGTCTCCAAGGCGGACTGGGACGAGGCCTACCTGGCCGTCTTCGACGAGATCACCGACATCGGCGCCAATGAGGCCCTGTACGCCGGCGGCATCCAGGCCAACGTCGCCTACCGCTCGCTGGCCTTCGCCGTGCTGGGCAGCGCCGGCGTGGCCGCCCTGGCGATCCTGACCGTGCTGACCGCCACCCGCTCCGCCCACCGGCTGGTCGACCGCCTGCACCGCCTGCGCGACGACACCGAGGAGCTGACCGGGCGCCGGCTGCCCGGCATCATGAGCCGGCTGCGCCGCCACGAGCCGGTCGACCTGGACGAGGAGCTCCCCGACCTGGTCGCCAACCAGCACGACGACGAGATCGGGCAGGTCGCCCGCTCGTTCGACGCCGCCCAGCGCACCGCCGTCGAGGCGGCGATCAACCAGTCCGAGCTGCGGCACGGCGTCAACCGGGTGTTCCTGAGCATCGCGCACCGCAGCCAGACCCTGATCCACCGCCAGCTGCGCCTGCTGGACCGGATGGAGCGCGACCAGGAGGACCCCGCCCAGCTCACCGAGCTGTTCAAGCTGGACCACCTGGCCACCCGGTCCCGCCGCAACGCCGAGAACCTGCTCATCCTCGGCGGCGAGAACCCGGGCCGCACCTGGCACCGGCCGATGCCGCTGGTGGACGTGCTGCGCGGGGCGATCTCCGAGTCCGGCGACTACTCGCGGGTGCAGCGCACCCACATCGCCCGGGTCGCGCTGATCGGCCCGGCGGTGGCCGACGTCATCCACCTGGTGGCCGAGCTGGTCGACAACGCCACCGCCTTCTCCCCGCCGCACACCCGGGTGATGCTCAGCAGCGAGCAGGTGCCCAACGGCGTGACCGTGGAGATCGAGGACCGCGGCCTGGGCATGCAGGACGAGGAGTTCGAGGCGGCCAACGCCCTGCTCGCCGACCCGCCCGAGTTCGACGTCATGCGGCTCAACGACAAGATGCGGCTGGGCCTGTTCGTGGTGTCGCGGCTGGCCAAGAAGCACGGCATCAAGGTGTGGCTGCGCTCCTCCCCCTACGGCGGGGTGCAGGCGATCGTGCTGCTGCCGCCGGAACTGGTCTCCGAGGCGCAGGCGCTGCCCGCGGGCGAGGTGCGCGTGGTGCGCGCGCCCGAGTCCGCCGACGGCGACCTGCTGGGCGGCTCCGAGAAGGCGCCCGCGCCCTCGCCCGCCGCGGAGGACCGCGAGCAGGGCGGCGGCGGGGAGCCGGCCGGGGACAGCGCGGAGGCGCCCGACCGCGCCCCGCTGGAGGTCCGGGCCGAGGAGCGCACCGACAAGGCGATCACCGCTCTGGCCGCTTTCGCCGCCGAGGACGAGGGCACGCCGAACGGCTCCGGCGGCTCGGGCGGCCCGAACGGCTCGGGCGGCCCGGGGGGCGGCGGGGACGCCGCCCGCGACGGCGGCCCCGCCACCACCCCTTCGGGCCTGCCCCGGCGCGGCGCCCGCCGCTCCTCCTCCGACCCGTCCGGCGCACCGCCTTTCGCGGCCGTCCCGGACTCGCGCGACACCCGCCCCGAGTCGGCCCCGGCGCCCGGTTCGGGCGAGCGCCCGGCGCTGCCCAAGCGGCGCCCGCAGACCAACCTCGCACCCCAGCTCGCCGACGACTGCCCCAACGACCCGAGCACGGGCCCCGGCGGGGGCGGCGCACCGGGGTCCGAATCCGCCCCACAGGATCCGGACCGCTCCGAACGGCTCCGCCGCAACATGTCCGCGTTCCAGCAGGGGACGCGCCGCGGCCGCGAGGAGAGCCGCGGAACCGACCGGGGCGCCGCCGGGGACGACACCACCGAGGACACTGAGAAGGACTCCTGACCTTGACGAACAACGCTGCGAAGGACTTGAACTGGCTCCTCGACGGGCTCGTCGAGCGCGCCGTGGGGGCCCGCTACGCGATCGTCCTGTCCGCCGACGGCCTGCTCATGGGCAGCTCGGCCGACCTGGCCAAGGACGACGCCGAGCAGCTGTCCGCGGTCGCCTCGGCCTTCCAGAGCCTGGCCCGGGGCACCGGAAAGCAGTTCAACGGCGGGGAGGTGCTGCAGACCGTCGTGGAGATGGAGCGCGCCTACCTGTTCGTCACCGGCGCGGGCAGCGGCGCCTGCCTGGCCGTGGTCTCCGAGGAGGGGTCCGACGTCGGCCTCATCGCCTACGAGATGAACGTCCTTGTCGAACAGGTCGGCCGGTTCCTCGACGCGGCCCCCCGCCAGGAGGGGCGGCCCGCGCCGGAGTCGGCCGGGTGACGGGAGGCACCATGCCCGATCCCCACGAGTGGAGCCCCGGCCCCGACGATGCCGGGTCGGTCGTCCGCCCCTACATCCTCACCGAGGGGCGGCAGCACGCCGACGGCGTCCAGCTGGACATGGTCAGCGTGGTCATCGCCGCGCGCGCCGAGGTGGACGAGATGGCCCTGGAGCCCGAGCAGCTGCGCATCCTGGAGCTGTGCCGCAGGGCCCAGTCGGTGGCCGAGGTCTCCGCGCACCTGGACATCCCCGTCGCCGTGGTGAAGGTGCTGCTCGGCGACCTCATCGGCCGGGGCTACGTCCTGGCCCGCGCCCCTTACACGAGCGAGAGCCCGGTGAGCCGGGACGTACTGCAGGCGGTACTCGATGGCATCCAACGACTCTGACAGCAGCGGCGAGCGCATCCCGGCCGCCATCAAGATCCTGGTCGCGGGCGGTTTCGGCGCGGGCAAGACCACCCTGGTCGGCTCGATCAGCGAGGTCGCCCCGCTGAGCACCGAGGAGCTGATGACCGAGGCCAGCCTGGGCGTGGACGACCTGTCCGGGGTGGAGAAGAAGAACACCACCACCGTCGCGCTGGACTTCGGCCGCATCACCATCAACGAGGACCTGGTGCTGTACCTGTTCGGCACGCCCGGCCAGCAGCGGTTCTGGTTCATGTGGGAGGAGCTGGCCACGGGCGCGCTGGGCGCGGTGGTGCTGGCCGACACCCGGCGGCTGGAGACCTGCTTCCCCGCGGTGGACTTCTTCGAGCGCCGGGGCGTGCCCTTCGTGGTGGCGGTGAACTGCTTCGAGGGAGCCCACCACTACGCGGCCGAGGAGGTGCGCTCGGCGCTGAGCATCCCGCCGGAGGTGCCGGTCCTGCTGTGCGACGCGCGCGACCGCTCCTCCAGCAAGGAGGTCCTGCTGACGCTGGTGCGGCACGTGGCCCAGCGCACCGCCGCCCCGGCCTGAGGCCGGCGCCGGCCGCGGTCGGCCCGCGGTCGGCCCGCGGCCGGCCGACCGCGGCGTGTCGGGGGCCGCAGGCCCTGTGGTGTGGGCGATCCCGCGCGGGGCGGAGTTCCTGGGCCGCGGGGCCGACGGGTAATGTTCCCTACCGATCGGTACCTACCGGTCACTCGGTGGGCGCCCCCGGCCCGCCCCGTCCCCACACCGCACCGGAGAGGCCCGATGAAACGGTTCGACTGGTACGACGAGATCCACCGCCTCGACGCCGAGGCCGACGCCCGCCGGATCACCTTCATCCTGGGCGCCCACGAGTTCCCCTGGGACATGTCGCAGGCCCTCGGGCTGGCGCTGTACCGGACCTACGCGGTGCCCAGCATCGGCGGGCTGCTGGGAGACACCGAGGAGTTCACCGACCGCACCCAGCACCGCTACGACGACACCGCGCTGCTGCTGGGGCAGATGCTGCAGCACGGCTTCGAGCCCGGGCGGGGCCGCGACGCCCTGCGGCGCATGAACCAGATGCACCGCAGCTACGACATCAGCAACGACGACTACCTGTACGTGCTGAGCACGTTCGTGGTGATGCCCCCGCGCTGGCTCAACGACTGGGGCTTCGGCTGGCGGCGGCTCAGCGAGCACGAGATCCGCGCCAACACCAACTACTACCGCGACCTCGGCCGCCACATGGGGATCAAGGAGATCCCCGGGACCTACGAAGAGTTCTGCACGCTCATGGACGGCTATGAGCGCGAGCACTTCGGCTACACCGAGGGCGGGCGCGCGGTCTCCGACAGCACCCTGGAGCTCATGCTCACCTTCTCCCCGCCGTGGCAGCGCCCGCTGATGAAGAAGTTCACCACGGCGCTGCTGGACGACCGGCTGACCGAGGCCTTCCGGTACGAGCCGGCGACCCCGTTCTGGAAGGGCGCGGTCCGGTTCGCCCTCAAGGCGCGGGCCAAGGTGGTGCGCTTCATGCCGCCGCGCGTGGAGCCGCGCACCGAGGAGGACAACCCGAACATCAAGAGCTACCCGGAGGGGTTCGACCCCAACCGCATCGGCACGTTCCCGACGAAGTGCCCGGTCCCGCACGACCTGAAGACGGTGGAGGTGTCGGGCAGCCGCGACCGCGTCCCGGCCCCGGGCGAGGCGCTGCCGCCGGAGCAGCGCGCGAGCGCGCGACAGGGCGCGCAGCAGGGCGAGCGGGGCTGAGCCCGGCGTGAGCGTACCCCCCGCCGCGGAGGCGGAGCGCCTCCGCGGTCCGGCGCTGCCCCGCTCCGTGCACGCCGGGTACGGGGTCGGCGCGGTCGCCACCCACGTGTTCTCGACCGTCCCGTCCCTGCTGCTGCTGATCTACCTGACCGACGCGCTGGCGGTGGCGCCGGCCCTGGCCGGGTTCGTGGTGGTGGCGCCCAAGGCGGTGGACATCGTCGCGAGCCCGTACATCGGCATGCGCTCGGACCGGACCGTGTCCCGGTGGGGGCCGCGGCGGCCCTGGATGCTGGCGGGGACCGCGGCGCTCCCGGTGTGCTTCGCCCTGCTGTTCGCCGGCCTCCCCCTCCAGGGCGCGCCGGCGGCGCTCTACGTGCTCGTGGTGTTCACCGCGGCCGCGCTCGCCGCGTCGGTGTTCCAGGTCCCCTACGCGGCGATGCCCGGGGAGATCACCGACGGCTACCACGAGCGGTCGGCGCTGCAGGGGTGGCGGACGGTCTTCGTCGGGGTGGCGCTGCTGCTGGGCGGTGCGCTGGCGCCGGTCCTCGTGGACAGCACCGGCCCCGGGCGCGCGATCGAGGGCTACCGCCTGATGGGCGTGGTGATGGCGGCCGTGGTGATGGCGGCCATGGCGGCGTGCGTGTACGGGACGCGCTCCGCGCCCCTGCGCCGCCGGGTGGGCCGGACCCGGGGGTTGGCGGACCAGTTCCGCTCGGCGCTGGGCAACCCGCACTTCCGGCGGCTGCTCCCGACGGCGTTCCTGCAGGTGGTGTCGTCCGGGACGATGATCGCGGGCGTGCCGTACGTGACCGGGCACGTGATGGGCGAGCCGGGCTACACCGCCCTGCTGGTGGTGTGCGTGACGGTGCCTCTGATCGCCACCATGCCGCTGTGGACGGCGGTCTCCCGGCGCCTGGACAAGCGTCCGACGCTCGCCCTGGCAGGGGCCTTCTTCATCGCCGGCGCCATCGGGCTGTACTTCATCCCGGTGATGGGCGGACTGCCGTGGGCGATCGCGATGTCGGTGGTCGTGGGCACGGGCAACGCGGGGTGCACCATGCTGCCCTACTCGATGCTGACCGACTGCATCGCCGCCACGCGCGCCGTGAGCGGGAGGCACCAGGCCGGAGTGCTCGCCGGGATCTGGTCGTCGATGGAGGCCCTCGGCGCGGCGCTGGGCGCGCAACTGCTGAGCGCGGCGCTGGCGGCGAGCGGGTACCGCCAGTCGGCGGCGGGCGAGGCGGTGGAGCAGACCGACCGCGCCCTGCAGGGCATGCTCATCGGGAGCACCCTGGTCCCCGCCGCGGTGATGCTGGGGTCGGTCCTGCTGCTGCGCCTGTACCGGCTGGACGCCGCCGAGATGGCGAGACTGACGGCGGCCGAGGCGTAGGAGGGCCCGTGTCCGCCGGAGCGGTGGATTCCGGCGCCCCGAACCCGTGTTGATCTCGGGGAAGTCGGCCTTATAAGTGCCCTCTTAAGGCCGACTTCCCCGAGATCAACGACAGAGGGGGGCGCCGCGTTCCTCTCCTCGGAGGACGGACCGGACCAGGGTCTGCACGCCGCTCTTCAGCCGGTCGTCGGGCCAGTCCGCGAGGTGGTCCACCAGGTCGCTGCGGACCGCCGCGAGCAGCGCGTGGGCGAGGAAGTCGGCCGCCTCGGGCCCCCGCGTCGCGGCGATCAGGGCCGCGAGCCGGGCGTGCAGGCCGCCGTAGGCGGCGTTGGTGTAGGGGCTGCCTCCGCCGAGGGACTCCAGTGCGCGGGAGAGCGCCCGGTTCTCGATCTTGAACCGGAGGAGCGCGTCCATGGTGCGCGCGACCGCGTCGACGGCGCCCTCGTCGCCGCCCTCCTCCTCCAGTTCCGCGGTCATCCGTTCGGTCCGCAGCTCGTACAGCGCGCGGATCAGCCCCGCGCGGTCGCCGAAGCGCCGGAACAGTGTTCCCTTGCCGACGCCGGCCGCGGCGGCGACGTCGTCCATCGACACCCCGGCCGGGTCGTCGGCCGTGTCGAAGAGCCGGCCGGCGGCCTGCAGCACGGCCTCGCGGTTGCGCGCGGCGTCTGCCCGCACGGAGCACCCCCTTGCTAAGCGGACCAGCGGTCCGTTACGTTAAGCGGACCGATGGTCCGAATTCTAGCGGGCCACCGCCGTCTCCGTCTCCCCTGGAAGGGCACACCCATGCCGACCCACGCACCCGGCCGCCCCGAAGCGGTGTTCCGGCAGGGCCTGGCGTTCCTGCGCGCCAAGGACATGCCGGGCTTCATCGGCCTGTTCGCCGACGACGCCGTCGTGGAGTTCCCGTTCGCCCCGCCCGGCCGGCCCCGCCGCCTGGACGGGCGCGGCGCCGTGCACGACTACCTGATCGACTACCCGGACACCTTCGACGTGCACCGGGTCGACGTCGACACCGTCCACCGCACCGCCGACCCGGAGGTGATCGTGGCCGAGTTCTCGGCCCAGGGGACCGTCGTCGCCACCGGCGAGCCGTACGAGTCGCCCTACGTCGCCGTGCTGACGGTGCGGGACGGCCGCATCGCGCACTACCGGGACTACTGGAACCCCCTGCTCGCCCTGGCCGCGGACGGGGGTGCGGAGGCATGAGCGTCCTCGTCACCGGAGGCACCGGGACCACGGGCGCCCGCGTCGCCCGGAAGCTGGCCGAGCGGGGGCGCCCGCACCGCGTCGCCAGCCGGCACCCCGTCGGCGACCGGGTCGCCTTCGACTGGTACGACCCCTCCACCCACGCCGGGGCGCTGTCCGGCACGACCGCGCTCTACCTGGTCGCCCCGGTCGGTGAGCCCGACCCGGAGCCGTTCATGGCCCCGTTCCTGGAGCGCGCCGCGGAGGCCGGGGTGCGCCGGGCCGTGCTGCTGAGCGGGTCCCCGATCACGCCGGGGACACCGGGCCTGGGCCGCGTGCACACCCGGCTCGGCGAGGTCTTCGGGGAGTGGGCGGTCCTGCGCCCGACCTGGTTCGCGGACAACTTCACCGGCGACCACCTCCAGGCCCGCCTGGCCCGCGAGCAGGGCGAGATCGTCAGCGCGACCGGGACGGGACGGGTGCCGTTCGTCGCGGCCGAGGACATCGCCGAGGTCGCGGTGGCCGCCCTCACCGACACCGTTCCGCACAACACGGACCACATCGTCACGGGGCCGGAACCGGTGGGCTACGACGCGGTCGCCGAGATGCTCGGAGGGGTGCTGGGGCGGCCGGTGCGGCACCGGTCGCTGACCGAGGACGCGCTCGCCGGGCGGTGGACCGCGGAGGGCATGCCCCCGGAGTTCGCGCGGCTGCTCGCCGGCCTGGACACCGCGATCGCGGCGGGCGCGGAGGACCGCACGACCAGCACCGTGCAGGACACTACCGGCCGGCCGCCGCGGACGCTGGAGGAGGCGCTGGCCGAGGGGGTCAGACCGCTCCGCTCTCCAGAGTGAGCAGGTCCGCCCGGGGCGGGGCAGGGGCGGGTCGGGGGCGGGTCGCGTCGGGGCAGGAGCGCCGCCGGGCCGCGCGAAGGGGTCACCCGGGGCCGGTGGCCGTGTCTCCGGCGGCCTCTCCCTCGGCGGCGCGGTTCAGGTGCTCCAGGGCCTCCCCGAACTCCTCCATGAGCTCGTAGACCACCTGGGAGCAGGGCTTCACGCGGTCGAGGGTCCCGACGATCTGGCCCACCGGCGACGGCGTCAGGGTCGGGTGGCGCACCCGCCCGACCCGGCGCAGGGCGTCGGCGATGAGCATGAACTGCAGGGGCATGGGCAGCGGCCCCGGCGACTCCTCGCCCTCCCAGGCCTGTGTCCAGGTGTTGCGCAGCATGCGGGCGGGCTTGCCGGTCATGGAGCGGGAGCGGACGGTGTCGGTCGAGGAGGCGTGGAGGATCTGCTCCAGGGCGCCCGGCGGCGTGTCGGCCTCCTCCGTGGCCAGCCAGACCGACCCGGTCCACACCCCCTCGGCGCCCAGGGCCATGCCCGCGGCCATCTGGCGGCCCCGGCCCACGCCCCCGGCGGCCAGGACCGGGACGGGGGCGGCCTCGTCCACGACCTCGGGGACCAGCACCATCGTGGACACCTCGCCGGTGTGGCCCCCGGCCTCGGTGCCCTGGGCGACGACGACGTCCACCCCCACGTCGCACTGCTTGCGGGCGTGCCGCCGGGAGCTGGCCAGGCCGGCGACCTTCACGCCGTGCCGGTGGGCCTGCTCGACGACGTCGGGGGGCGGGGCGCCGAGGGCGTTGGCCAGCAGGGCGATGGGGTGTTTGAGGGCCACCTCGACCTGGGGGCGGGCGGTGGCGTCGGTCCAGCCGAGGAGGAAGTGCCCGGCGTCGGCGCCGGCCGCCTCGGGGACGCCGTGCTCGGCGAGGAGGTCGTCCACGAAGCGCCGGTGGGCGTCGGGGATGAGCGCGCGCAGCCGCTCCTGCAGCTCCTCGCCGGAGCCGGCGCCCATCTCGGCGCCTGCGGAGGAGGAGGGCATGACCACGTCGACGCCGTAGGGGCGGCCGCCGGTGTGCGCGTCGATCCAGGCGAGCTCGGTCTCCAGCTCCTCGGGGGTGAAGTACAGGGCACCGAGAACGCCCATGCCGCCGGCCCGGCTCACCGCGGCGACGACGTCCCGGCAGTGGCTGAAGGCGAAGACGGGCAGCTCGATGCCGAACATCTCGGTGACACGTGTGCGCATGCCGCCATGAGAACACGAGAATGAAACACGTTCTAGACCCGTTGTTCGCCTTTTCAGGAGGTGGTTTGAGGAGGTTCACAGAACCCGTTATGGCGCGATGCGCGCCGTGCACCGAGAGCGCCGTCCGGGCCCGCGGGACGTCCCCTGAAGTCGCGGAGGAAGGGACGAGCGGAGGGAGGGGGGAATCAGGAGCGCCGAGGGTCACCTCCGACAGACCTCACCGCCCCTCGCCGCTCGTCGGTGCTCGTCGGTGCGGAGTGGCCGCGGTGAGCACCGGAGCGACGCCCCGGCCACCGCGGACGTCCGTCGTGCCAGGCCGGGGCGTCTCGGAGTTGCTCGGGTCGGCCGCGTTCAGCGGGGCAGGCGGCGCCACATCGAGCGCGGCAGCAGACGCATCCCGGTGAAGACGTAGCGCAGCACCGAGGGCACCCACACGACCTCGCGCCCGGTCCGCAGCCCTTCGGTGACGGCGGCCGCGACCTGCTCCGTGGTGGCGGGGAACGGGGCGGCGGACACGTGCCGCGACATCTTGGTGGGCACGTATCCCGGGCGCACCACCATCACGCGGGCGCCGGTGCCGTGCAGGGCGTCGCCCAGCCCTTGGGCCAGCCCGTCGAGCCCGGCCTTGGCGGCGCCGTAGACGAGGTTGGCCCGGCGCACCCGCACACCGGCCACCGAGGAGACCACGACCAGAGTGCCGTGCCCCTGCTCGCGCAGCCGGGCGGCGACGGCGAGGTCGGCCGAGACGTGGCCGGTGAAGGTGGCCGCGGCGGCGTCGGCGGCCGAGGCCGGGTCGGCCTCGAAGGCGGCCTGGTCGCCGAGCACCCCGAAGGCGTCCACCACCACGTCCAGGTCGCCGGCCAGCTCCACGGCGGAGGCGACGGCGCCCTCGTGCCCGGCGGTGTCGGCGGCGTCGAAGTCGAGCGGGTGCACCTGCGCGGCCCCGGCCGCGCGCAGCCGGTCGGCCTGCTCCTTCACCCCTCCGGCCCCCTCGTCGGAGGCGCCCCGGGCGGCGAGCACCACCGTGCGCGCCCCGCCCCGCACGAGCCGCTCGGCGATGGCGACCCCGATCTCGCTGCGCCCGCCCAGGAGGAGAACGGTGTCCACGGCTCCGACGGCGTTCCGCATGTCAGTCCTCTCCGAAAACGACCTCGCGCGCCCCGACTTGGAGACAGAAGCCTCCCAGAGGCCGCCGCCTACGCGGAACCCAGGGCCGCCTTGGGGAAAGGGATGCGCTCGGAGTCCTCCCACTTCCTTCGCTCCCCCTCAGGTGGCGGGGGGACCAGGGGGAACGTACGGGTGGGCGCACGCCGATCGCATCACGGGGAGGAAGGAGGGCCGGCTCCGGACCTGCCCCGTCGAGCACCGACCCGCTCACGGACCGAGAGGACGGCGGGCCATCGGGGCGCTAGGAGGTGAGGCAGCGACGACGGAGCAGGGCGGTTCCCCGACCGCTCCGCTCGACCGCCAGGGGCCCGGCGGCCGAGCGGCAGCGCCGAGGAACGGGCCGCCTTCTCGTCGCCTTCTTCCTGTGCCCCCGGGCTCCGACGGACGACACGTTCGGGGAGCGTGCTCCCCTGGCCCCGGCCCTGTGTGCGGGGCGGCATGTGCCGACTACCCCGCTCCCGGCACCCAGTGGTAGCGGCGCTCCGGGCGGCCCGCCGTGCCGTACTTCAGGCGGACGACCGCCTTGCCCTCCTGGGCGAAGTGCTCCAGGTACCTGCGCGCGCTCACCCGGGACAGGCCGGTCAGGGCCGCGCACTCGGAGGCCGACAGGTCGCCCTCGGCCTTCTCCAGCTCGGAGCGGACCAGCGCCGCCGATTCCGGGGTCAGCCCCTTCGGCATCGGCGGGGCCTTCGCCGGGGCCGCCGGCGCCGTGCCGGTCCCGGGCGCTCCGAAGACGCGGTCCAGGTCCTCCTGGGCCGCCTCGCCGCCGCCCAGCGCCCCCCGGACCTCCTGGTAGGCGACCAGGCGCTCGCGCAGCGTCTCGGGCGTGAACGGCTTGACGATGTAGTGCACCGCCCCGCCGTGCCGGGCCCGGCGGACCGTCTCGGCGTCCCGGGCCGCGGTGATCATCAGGACGTCGACCTGCGGCCCGTCCCCGGCCCGCAGGCGCCGCAGCACCTCGGTCCCGCCGATGTCGGGCAGGTACACGTCCAGCAGCACCAGGTCCGGGCGCAGGTCCCGCACCCGCTCCAGCGCCTCGCCGCCCGTGCGGGCCTCCCCCACCACGGTGAAGCCCGGCACCCGCTCCACCAGCCTGCGGTGGACCTGGGCCACCATGAAGTCGTCGTCCACGACGAGCGTGCGGATCACCCGCGGCCTCCTTCCTCCTCGGACTCGGGCGCGTCCGTCCCGGCCGCCGGCAGCACGGCGGTGAACTCGGCCCCCTCCACCCGGACCGAGCCGCCGCGACGCTCGCACACCATCCGGATCAGCGCCAGCCCCACCCCCCGGCGGCCGCCCCCGCCCTTGGTGCTGAACCCGCGCCGGAACACCTCCTCGGCCAGCTCCGGGGACACGCCGGGGCCCGAGTCGCGCACCCGCACGCGCACCCCCTGCGCGGTCTCGTCCAGCTCCACCTCCACCCGGCCCTCCTCCTGCCCGCGCACCGCCTCCAGCGCGTTGTCCACCAGGTTGCCGACCACGGTGACCAGGTCGGCCGAGAGCTCGCCGTCCTGCTGGGACAGCCCGGTACCGGACGCCACCTCCAGCCGGCCGCCCTGCTCGGCGGCGAGGCTGGCCTTGGCGATGAGCAGCGCCGCCACCGACGGGTCGGCCACCCGCGCCGCCACGTCCTCGGTCAGCCGGGTGCGGGCGCCGCCGACCCGGGCGATGTACTCGGCCGCCTCGCCGTAGGCCTCCAGCCCGAGCAGCCCGCCGATCACGTGCAGCTGGTTGCTGAACTCGTGCGCCTGGGCGCGCAGCGCCTCGGTGGCCGTGCGGGTGGCGTCCAGCTCGCCGCGCATGGCCACCAGGTCGGTGTGGTCGCGCAGGGTGGTCACCGACCCCTCGGCGCCCTGCTGCCCCAGCGGCATGCAGTTCACCGTCACCAGCCGCCCGTTGATCAGCACCACCCGGTCCGGGGCCTGCTCCCGCTCGGTGAGGGCGGCGGCGGTGTCGGCGTCCACGCCCAGCTCCTCCAGGGCGCGGCCGGCCGCGCCCTCGGGCAGGCGCAGCAGCTCGGCGGCCGGGGCGTTCACCAGCGCCACCCTGCCCTGGGCGTCCACCCCCAGCACACCCTCCCGGATGCCGTGCAGCATGGCCTCGCGGTGCCGGGCCAGCCCGGCGATCTCGCCCGGCTCCATGCCCAGGGTCTGGCGCTTGACCCTGCGGGCCAGCAGCAGCGACCCGACCACCCCCAGGAACGAGGCCACGCCCAGGTAGACCAGCAGGTCGGGGGCGGACCCGGCGAGGCTGGCCGCCGGCCCGGGAACGTCCCGCCCGGCCAGCGCGAACCCGAGGACGGTGCCGTCGTCGGCGATCACCGGGGCGTGCGCCACCACAGCGCGGCCGCCGTCCATCTCGGCCACGCCGATCCAGGACCTGCCGGAGAGCACCCGGCTCTCCCCCAGGTCCAGGGGCCGGTCCGGGGCGCCGGCGCCCCCGGTCCCGGAGCCGCCCGCCCCCATCGCGGTCAGGGGCCGGCCCCGCGCGTCGGCGAAGAGCAGGTGGTCGGCGCCGGCCAGGGAGCGCAGGTTCTCCGCGGTCGGCTGCAGGATCCCGGCCCGGTCCGGGTCGGACAGGCCCACCCGCACCGCGTCGGTGGACGCCGCCGCCTCGGCGACGGTGAGCATGCGGCGCCCCTCCTCGGCGCGGAACCGGGCGTCGGCCTGGGCCAGGGACACCCCCGAGACGGCGATGAGCAGGGCCACCACGATCAGCAGCTGGAGGAGCAGGAACTGCCCCGCGAGCGTGAGCCTGGCGCGCACGGTCCCCTCCTCGATCGCCGCCGACGGTGTGCGCGCCATCGTCGCATGTCACAGAGGCGGGGCGCCGTCCGGCTCCGGGGCGGGCACCCGGCCGTGAACACAACGACCGGAACATCCACTACGACCACTGCCCCCGCAACCGACACAATCCTTTTCCACCGGATTTCGCGCTGTTTACATGTGTGTCACCTCACGCGGGCCTGTGGCCCGCGCACCATTTCCCGCACCCCGTACATGGAGACAGCATGTTCCGCGCACGCCCTGTCGCCATGGCCGCCGCGCTGGCCTCGGTCGCGCTGCTGGCCGCCGCGTGTGGCTCCGGCGGCGGACAGGAGGACGGCGGCGGCCCCTGGAAGCCCGACCGCCCGATCGAGATCATCGCCCCCGCGGCCACCGGCGGCGGCTGGGACACCCTGGCCCGCACCTCCGGCCGCGTACTGGAGCAGGGCGGCCTGGTCGACGAGCCCGTCCAGGTGGTGAACAAGCCGGGCGGCGGCGGCTCGATCGGCTGGGCCTACGTCGCCCAGACCCCCGACACCCCCACCCGCCTGTTCGTCACCAGCCCCCCGATCAGCCTCGTCCCGCTGATGGGCGGGTCGGTCTACGACCACGAGGACTTCACGCCCATCGCGCGCCTGGCCACCGAGTACATGGTCTACCTGGTCCCGGACGACTCCCCCATCGGGTCGTGGGGGGAGATGGCGGACCTGCTGAAGGAGGACCCGCGGCAGGTGAGCATCGCCGGCGGCTCCTCCCCCGGGAGCATGGACCACGTCGGGCTCGCCGGGGCGGTGAACGCCGCGGGGATCGACCCGACGTCCATCAACTACGTGCCCTTCGACGGCGGCGGCGAGGCGATGACCCAGGCGGTCGGCGGCCACGTCGACGCCGTGGTCACCGGCGCCTCCGAGGCGGCGGGGCTGGTGGAGTCCGGGGACCTGCGCCCGCTGGCGGTCTCCGGCGCCGAGCGGGCGACCACGCTGCCGGACACCCCCACCCTCCAGGAGGAGGGGGTGGACTTCACCTTCGACATCTGGCGGGGCGTCATGGGCCCACCGGACATGACCGAGGAACAGGTCGCCTACTACGAGGGCCTGTTCTCCGACATGACCGAAGAGGAGTCCTGGAAGAAGCAGACCAAGGGGCTCGGCTGGACCGACTCCTACATGGGGAGCGAGGAGTTCGGCGTCTTCCTGGACGAGTCCAGCCGCGACTCGGCCGACATCCTCACCCGGATCGGACTGATCGAGGACGGGGAGGGCCGATGAAGCCGTTCACCTTCTCCAACCGCGTGCTGGGCGCGGCGGTGGGCGCGATCGCGCTGGTGTACCTGTACCTGGCCTTCACCCTGGAGGAGTTCACGGCGGTGAGCGTGCCGGTGCAGCCGGCGACGCTGCCCAAGTGGCTCGGCGCGGTGCTGCTGGTGCTGGCCGCGGTGCTGTTCTTCCAGAAGGACGACGCGGCCGGCGGCGAGACCGACGAGGACGCGGCCGAGGCCGCCACGGCCGGCGGGCCCGCGCCCGCCGGGCCGGGCGGCGGGGCCCCCGCGCGCCCCGCCGCCCGGCCCCGCCTGGGCCGGCTGGCCGACCCGCGCAAGGAGCTGGCCCTGTTCGCGGCCTCCATGGCCCTGTACATCGTGCTGCTGGAGCCGCTGGGGTTCCTGCTGTCCACCACGGCCTACATCGCCGCGACCACCTGGTACCTGGGCTACCGGCGGCACTGGGCGAACGCGCTGGTCGCCGTGGGCGTGTCGGCGCTGCTCTACTTCGCCATGTCGGACTTCCTCCGGGTCGCCCTGCCGACCGGTCCGCTGCCGTTCTGATCCGAGGAGTCGAAAGTGGAAGCCCTCCAGCAGATCGGGGCCGGGTTCGGCGTCGCCTTCTCCCCCGAGAACCTGCTCTTCGTCTTCATCGGCGTGCTCGCCGGGACCGTCATCGGCATCCTGCCGGGCCTGGGCCCGATGAGCGCGATCGCGCTGATGATCCCCATCGCCTTCGGCATGGACCCCACCACCGCCATCATCATGCTGGCCGGGGTCTACTACGGGGCGATCTTCGGCGGCTCGACGTCGTCGATCCTGCTCAACGCGCCCGGCGTGGCCGGGACGGTGGCGACCTCGTTCGACGGCTACCCGATGGCGCGCAAGGGCGCCGCCGGCAAGGCCCTGGCGATCGCCGCCGTCGCCTCGTTCACCGGCGGCACCATCGGCGTGGTGCTGCTGATGCTCATCGCCCCGGCGCTGTCGTCGTTCGCGGTCAGCTTCGGCCCCGCCGACTACTTCGCGCTGATGGTGCTGGGCCTGACCGCGGTGGTCACCCTGGGCGGGCGCAACATCACCAAGGGCCTGATCGCCGCCGTGGTAGGGGTGATGGTCTCCCTGGTGGGGATCGACTCCCAGACCGCGACCCTGCGCTTCACCTTCGGCATGCCCGAGCTGTACGAGGGGATCAAGTTCCTCATCGTGGCCCTGGGCCTGTTCGCGCTGGCCGAGGTGTTCGCGATGCTGGCCCGCCGGGGCGCCGGCGGGGCCGACGGCACGATGACCTCGCTCCGGCTGAACCGCCGCGAGCTGGGCCGGATCGCCGCGCCGACCGGGCGCGGGTCCGTCCTGGGCTTCTTCACCGGGGTGCTGCCCGGCGCGGGGGCGACGGTGGCCTCGTTCCTGTCGTACTCGATGGAGAAGCGCATCGCCAAGGACGGCGACACCTTCGGCACCGGCAACCCCAAGGGGGTGGCGGCGCCCGAGGCCGGGAACAACGCGGCCGCGGTGGGCTCGTTCGTGCCGATGCTCACCCTGGGCGTGCCGGGGTCGGGCACCACGGCGATCCTGCTGGGGGCGCTCCTGGTGCTCGGCGTGACGCCGGGGCCGATGATGCTCTCGGACCGCCCGGAGATGTTCTGGGGCCTGGTGGCCAGCATGTACGTGGGCAACATCGTGCTGCTGATCCTCAACCTGCCGCTGATCCCGCTGTTCGCCAAGGTCCTCAAGACCCCGCGGGCGGTACTGATCCCGCTGGTCGTGGTGTTCTGCGTGGTCGGCGTCTACGGACTGAGCTTCTCGGTGTTCGACCTGTGGCTGCTGCTGGGCTTCGGCGTCGTGGGCTACCTGATGCGGCAGAACGGGTTCCCCGCCGCGCCGATGATCCTGGGGCTGATCCTGGGCAGCATGATGGAGCGCTCGATGCGCCAGGCGCTGCAGATCTCCTACGGTGACTGGACCACGTTCGTGACCTCGCCGTACTCGGCGGCGCTGCTGGGGCTGACCGCGGTGGTGCTGGTCTGGCCGCTGGTCAAGCGCCTGCGCGGGAGCCGCGACACCGGGTCCGGGTCCGGGTCCGAGGCCGGCCGCCGGGAGGAGGACGCGGGCAGCCGGACCCCCTGAGCCGAACAAGGAGCGAGCGCATGCCGGGCGGCCCCCGATCACCGCGACCCGTCCTCGCGGCCGGGGCCGCCCTCGTGCTGTGCGCGGCCGCCGCGCTGACCGCGCTGGCGGTGTGGGGGCCCGAGCCGCGGCCGCCGGAGCTGCGCCTGGTGGTGCCCAACCCGCCGGGCGGCGGCTACGACACCACGGCGCGCGCGGTGGCCGAGGCCCTCGGACCCGGGGCGGGGGCACCGGACCGGGCCGAGGTGTTCAACCTGCCGGGCGGGGCGGGCACCTCGGCGCTGTCGCGCACGGTGCACGAGAAGGGCAACGGCGGGCTGCTGCTGCAGATGGGGCTGGGCCTGGTGGCCGGGGCCCAGGTCCAGGGCTCGGAGTACACGGTCGCCGGCACCACGCCGATCGCCCGCCTGCTGGAGGAGCCGGAGGTGGTGCTGGTCCCCGCCGACTCGCCCTACACCGGCTTCGAGCAGCTGGCCCGGGACTGGCGCGACCCGGACACCGTGCTGCGCCTGGGCGGCGGCTCCACCCGGGGCGGCCCGGACCACCTGGCGCTGCTGCTGATCGGCGAGGAGCTGGGGCTGGACCCCGGCGAGCTGGGGTACGTGCGGCACGACGGCGGGGGCGACGCGCTGGCGGCCCTGCTGCGCCACGAGGTGGACGTGGCGGCGGCCGGGGCGGGCGAGTACCGCCACGCGATCGCCGCGGGCGAGCTGCGCCCCCTGGCGGTCACCGGCGCCGGGCGCGTCCCGGGCATCGACGCCCCGACACTGCGCGAGCTGGGCCTGGACCTGGAGTTCACCAACTGGCGGGGGCTGGTGGCCCCGCCGGGCATCACCGAGCAGCGGCGGCGGGAGCTGATCGCCATGGTCGCCGCCATGCGCACGGGCCCCCGCTGGCAGAAGGCCCTGGAGGAGAACCACTGGACCGACGCCTACCTGGAGGGGGACCGGTTCGGCCGCTTCCTCCAGGAGGAAGAGGACGCGGTACGGGAACTCCTCCGGCGCCAGGGGCTGGACTAGGGCGTGTTCCTCGGCTCAGGCCCTGGGCGGATTCCGGACTCCGCCCACGCCGGGCCGGGATGTCGACCACCATGTACGGCAGATGCGGGAAGGGGCCGTGCTGACGGACAGCGCGACCGGGAGTGCAAGGACACCGAAAGGGGCAGGCGCATGAAGGCCGTGACCTATGACGAGTTCCGTGCGAACGACGCCGCCACGTTGGAATCCGTTGTCGAGGACCGTGAAGAGGCCGTCATCACGAGGCCCGGCCACGAGCCCGTCGTCCTGGTCGCCCTATCCGAGTACGAGGCCTTGCTGGAGACCGCTCGCCTCCTGCGGGGCCCGGGGAACGCGTACCGGTCGCCGCAAGCGGAGAGCCGGAACCCGACAGGGGAACAGGAGGGGGCCTGACCGAATGTGCGGGTCGCTCCCCTGTCGGCCCCGGACGGTACGGTTCGTTCGAGCGCGCGGACGACGGTCCTGCGCACCGCCCTCTCAGGAGAGGCCCCGTGCTCTCCCCTCCCCCTCGACGCCCTCGGGAGCGGCGCCGAGGGGGCCTAAGCGCCGCCGTAGGCGGCGTGCCGGGGCGGGCCGGTCACGGTGAAGGTGTGCACGGACAGGCCGCCCGGCGTCGTCGCGTGTTCGACGAGGCGCAGGCCGGCCGGGGCGCCCCCGTCCGGGAAGAGGCGGCGGCCCTGCCCCACCACGACGGGGGCGATCACCAGGCGCAGGGTGTCGATCAGGCCGGCGGCCAGCAGGGACCCGGCCAGCCGGGCGCTGCCGTGGATCTGCAGTTCCCGGCCCGGACGCCGCTTCAGCTCCGCCACCTGTTCGGCCGCATCGCCGGAGAGCACGGTGGTCGGGTCCCATCCGCCCTGGTCGAGGGTGCGGGAGGCGACGTACTTCGGAAGGCCGTTCATGGTGGCCGCGAGCGGGTGGTCGGTCATCTGCGGCCAGTCGCGTGCGAAGTTCTCATAGGTCCGGCGCCCGAACAGGAGCGCGTCCGCCTCGCCGAGCCAGGTTCCGGCCAGGCGCTCGAACTCCCCGTCCACGTGGGGCACGAACCAGCCGCCCTCGGTGAACCCTCCGGTGGTGTCCTCGTCCGGGGCACCGGGCCCCTGGGCGACGCCGTCGAGCGTCAGGAACTCCTGCAGTACCAGCTTCATCGAGCACCTCTCCTGTCCCGGGACGGGGTCTGTACGTTCCCGTTCCCCTCTCGGGCCAGACTCCCCTCCCCCTGAGACACTCCGCTGTGACACTCCGCTGAGGCGCCCCAGGACGAACGGCTCCGGCCGCCCGGACGGTCAGAGGCCGTAGATCCCCTCGGTGACCGCTCGCGGCGGGCCCGCGGCGCCGTCGCGGGCGTCCCAGTCCCAGAACTCCACGACGTTGCCGTCCGGGTCGGTCACGTAGGCCGACCGCGCCCGGCCGCCGAACTCCACCTCGTCGACCGTGTGGCCCCGGGCACGGATGCGCTCCACGACCCCCGCGTAGTCCTCCTCGCCGACGTGCACGGCGTAGTGGACGTGCACGCCGCCGCGCCCGCGCGAGATGCCGATCTGCGGACGCCAGAGCCCGATCCGCGTCGGCCCGGCCAGCACCCACACCGCCTCGCGGCCGTTCCACTGCGGCCCCGACCACCGCTCGATGACGGGGAAGTCCAGCACGTCGACGTAGAAGCGCTCGGCGGCCTCCAGGTCCCCGACCTCCAGCACGAGCTCGTTCACGCCGTTGACCGGTGCAGGCATGGCTCCGCCTCCGTCCCCCCGCCGCCGCGGGCGACGGGAATATAGGCAATTCACTATTTAGTGATCCGACTATATAGGAGGCGCGCCATACGCGATAGCCTGGATCCGTGACCGCCGCCGCACCCGCACCCGCACCCGCCGACGCCGCCTCCGACGCCGCGCCCGCGGAGGACGGCGGCCTCGCCGTCCAGCGCTTCCGCGCGCTCGGGCACCCGGTGCGCCTCGGCATCGTCCGCCGCCTCGCGCGCACGCCCGACACCTGCGCGTGCGACTTCACCGAGGTCTTCGACGTCAGCCAGCCCACCGTCAGCCAGCACCTCAAGGTGCTGCGCGAGGCGGGCCTGGTGACGTCCGCGCGGCGCGGGAACCAGATCTGCTACTCCCTCGCCCCGGAGGCCGTGGCGGACCTGCGCGCGCTCCTCGGCGGCCTGCTCGCCGAGGACGGCGGGCCCGGCGTCACGACCGCGCCGCCCCCGGCAGGGTGAGGATCCGCGCCCCGTCCCCGGTGATGGCGATCGTGTGCTCGCTGTGCGCCGTGCGGCACCCGGTCGCGCTCCGGAGGGTCCACCCGTCGGCGTCGGTGACGAGGTCGGCGGTGTCCGCCATGACCCACGGCTCCAGCGCCAGCATCAGGCCGGGGCGCAGCTTGTAGCCGCGGCCGGGCCGCCCGGTGTTCGCGATGTGCGGGTCCTGGTGCATCGTCGAGCCGATGCCGTGCCCCCCGAACTCGGTGTTGACCGGGTAGCCGGCCTCCCTGAGGACCGTACCGATGGCGTGGGAGAGGTCGCCGGTACGGGCGCCGGGCACGGCGGCGGCGATCCCCGCGGCCAGCGCGCGCTCGGTCGCGGCGATCATCTCCACGCTCTCCGGGGGCCTCGCCTCCCCCACGAGGAAGCTGATGGCCGAGTCGGCGGCGACACCCCCCTTGGACACCGCGAGGTCGAGGGTCAGCAGGTCGCCGTCGGCCAGGGTGCGGTCCCGGGGCCGCCCGTGGAGGACGGCGTCGTTGACCCCCGTGCAGATGTAGTGGCCGAACGGGCCGCGCCCGAAGGACGGCTCGTAGTCGACATAGCAGGACTGCGCCCCCGCCTCGGTGATCATCTCTTCCGCCCACCGGTCGATCTCCAGCAGGTTCGTCCCGACCCCGGTGCGCCCCCTCAGCGTCTGCAGGATGTCGGCGACCAGGGCGCCCGCCTCCCCGGCCCGGGCCAGCTTCGCGGAGTTCAGGATCTCGATCATGCGGGGCCTCCCCTGTAGCGGATAATAATACCGGCCATACTATCCCGGTACAGGAATCGAAGGCACCGCCCCCTCACCGCAGGGCCCGCCCCCGCTCTCACGACCAGGCGCCGCGCCGCCGCTCCAGACCGTCGAGGATCAGGTCGAGCCCGGTGTCGAACTCCTCGGCGTAGGCATAGCCCGGCTTCAGGGCGAGCTCGGTGATCATCTCCGCCAGGTGCGGATACTCCTCGGCGGACATCCCCTCGAGGATGGCTCCCCCCACCTGCTCGACGCCGGCGGACTCCGTGAAGGGCAGGCCGAGCTGCTGGATCGTGAACCCGTAGATGTAGCCGTCCAGCACCGAGAGCGCGTGCGCCGCCCCGGCGACCGAGAAGCCCGCCGCGCGCAGGCACCCGATCACCGCGTCGTGGTGGCGCAGGGTCGCGGGCCCGGGGCGGGTCCGCGAGTCCATCAGCCCGGTCGCCCACGGATGGCGGGCCAGCGCGTCGCGCATCGAGGCCGCCCGGCCCCGCATCGCCGCGCGCCAGTCGCCGCCGCCCTCCGGGGGCTCGATCTCGGCGAAGACGAGGTCCACCATCCCGTCCAGGACCAGCTCCTTGCTGCGGAAGTGGTGGTAGAGCGACATCACCTCGACGCCGAGCCGCTTGGCGATGCCCCGCATGCCCACTCCGGCGCCCCCGGGCCGGCGGGCCCCGACGAGCAGGCCCTGCTGTTCGCCGGCATGTACCAGGACGGCTTCCTGCTCTCCCAGACCTTCTTCGGCCTGTGGCTGCTCCCCCTGGGCTACCTGGTCGCCCGGTCCGGCCTCTTCCCCAAGGCGCTGGGCGTCCTGCTGGTCATCGGGTGCGCAGGCCACCTCACGGACGTCCTCACCCGCCTGGCGGCCCCCGGCATCGGGGAGGCGGTCTCCCCGTTCGCCATGGTCCCCGCCGCGGTCGCGGAGATCTCGTTCATCGTGTGGCTGCTGGTCAAGGGCGCACGGCACCGCGAGCCGGAGGCGCCGGCCGCGGACACGGCCGCTCCGGCCGAACGCCCGTCCGTTCCGGAGCCGTAGGCGCCGCGGGGGCCGACCCGGGGGCCGGCCCCCGCGGACGGGTCAGTGCTCGTGGTCGCCGTGCCCGTCGTGGCCGCTCGGGGCCGGCTGCTCGGCGGGGGCGGAGGGGTGCTCCGCGCCCGCGGACGGGCCGGGGTCGGGGGCGCCGTGGCCGTGGCCGTCCTCAGAGTGGGCGCCCTGCTCCGCTCCGGACTCCGCGTGGCCGTGGTCGCCCGCCGCGCCGACCGCGGCGGCGGTGGCGAAGGTGACGGCCACAGCGGCGACCGCGGCCGCGCCGAACGCCGCCGCCCCGGCCTCCGGCCGCGAGGTGCGCCACAGCAGCGCCCACACCGCGGCCAGGACCAGCACGACCTGGAGCGCGGCGGCGACGAGGTCCGTGGTCCCCGCCGCCTCGGGGACGCCGGCGTGCGGTCCGACGGGCATGCCGTAGAGGCGGCTGTACCCCCACACGGCCAGGATGCCCAGGTTGGCGGCGGCACCGGCGACCAGCGGCGCCCTACCGCCCCAGCGCAGCACGGCCACGCCCCACAGGGCCTGGAAAACGCCGATCAGGGCGAAGAAGACGCCGGAGGCCGGCCATTCACCGGCGTGGACGGGCGCCATGACGATGTGGATCTGGGCCGCGCCCAGGGACGCCGCGGCGGCGACATAGCGCCCGGCATGGCTACCGCGCTTCCGGGCGCGGCGGGACTGACTCATGGAGGACTCCCGGTTCTCTCCGGTACTGGGGACGGGCGCGGCCGTCCGGCCGCGCCGTGGTGCTCCTGCCGCCGCGTTCGGTCCGCTCGGACCGCAGGGGCGGCGGTGGGACATCTAGACCCGCAGCACCGAGAGCCGGGCCAGCCGCAGCCGTGTGCGCAGGAAGCGGAGCGCCGCTCCGCGCCTTCGCAGCAGCGCGGCCGGGAGCGGGCGCGGCGGCCTCAGGGGGCCGGGGCCGCTCGGCGGCAGGGCCGCCAGGAGCAGCAGGAGGAGCAGGGACACCGGCGCCACCGAGGCGGCGACGCCGAGGCAGTCGGCGTGGGCGTGCGGAGAGGAGGCGTCCGTGGGCGCACCCCGCTCCTCCCCTGCGCCGCCCGGGTGGTGAGCATCGCCGGCCTTTCCGGGGACCACCGCCAACGAGTGGACGCCGTGCCCGTGCCCGTCCTGGCCGTGGGCCCCGGCCGGGGAGGACGCCAGTGCGGCGTCGGGATGGCCGTGGGTCAGCGCGCCGCCCACGCCGTGGACGGCGGCCACCGGCCCGAGCACCCATGCCAGGACGAACAGCGGCCACACGTACGCCACGGCCTGGCGACGGAACGAGGAGGTGAACGGCATCTTCCCTCGGTCGCTGAGCAGAGGAGGGGGACCGGTCCACGGGCACCGGGGCGGACCGGCCGCCGACCCTACCGGTTACCGCCGCACCTGCATAGATGCGGACATTCCAACGCAAGAGCGGGTGAGCATCAGCGTATACGGCCGTTGCGGGCGCCGGGCGCGAATCGCCCGATCGAGCGCAAGCCGGGGACCCGTACCGGAAGGGCCGGACCGCCCGGGGATCACGGCGTGGTGCCGCTCCGCCCGGAGGCGTTCCTTCCGACGGTCACCGCCGAGGGGCGCTCAGCCCGGCCGGAGGGGCCGGTTCACGCGGTCCCGACGCTCCCGGCCCGCTGACCGGCGCTCACCCGAGCGGGAGGGTGCGGCCGCCCCCGGCGGCCATTGCCGCGGGCGGGGGTGGCGGCGCCGGGCGCCCCCTACAACTCCAGGCGGCGCGACAGGTCCGACACCAGGACGCGGTCCGGGTCGACCTTCTCGCGGATCCTCTTCCACTCGTCCATGCGGGGGTACATGGCGTGGACCGTCCGGGCGGAGGCGCGCGAGTCCTTGGCCAGGTAGAGCGCTCCCCCGGCTTCGAGGACCTCCTCGTCGAACCCGTCGAGGAGGGCGGCGAGGCCGGGCAGGGAGGCCGGGAGGTCGAGCGCCAGGGTCCACCCCGGACGCGGGAAGGACAGCGGCCCCGGGGTCCCCTCTCCGAAGCGTTTGAGGACGGCCAGGAAGGACGGCGCTCCGGCGGCCGAGAGGCGGGCGACGATGGAGCGCAGGGTGTCCTCGGCCCCGAACGGGACCACGAACTGGTACTGCACCAGCCCCGAGGGGCCGTAGACGCGGTTCCAGTCCCGCACCGCGTCCAACGGGTGGAAGAACGACCCCAGGGGCTGGATGTCGTCCCTTCCGCGCTTAGGGGCCTTGGCGTAGTAGGCGGTGTTGAACGCCCGGACGCTCCAGGTGTTCAGCAGGCCGGAGGGCACGGCTTTCGGCGCGGTGAACAGGGCCTGCGGGGCGAAGGCGAGGGGGCGGCGGCGCATGCGGGGCGGGAGCTCGTCGGCGCGGGCGTGGTGCGCCCGGGTGAGCACGCCCCGGCCCGTCGCGGCCCCGCGCGCCAGCAGGTCCACCCAGCACACCGTGTGGTGGTACCGGTCGTCGGTGGCGGCCATCAGCTCCAGCGCCTCGTCCAGGTCGCCGGTGCGGTCGGTGTCCACCCGCATCATCGCCGTCTCCACCCGCGGGACCGCGAACCGCGCCTCGGTGACGACGCCGGTCAGCCCCATCCCGCCGACCGTGGCCCAGAACAGCTCCGGGTCCCGGTCCGGCCCGCACACCCGCTCGGCGCCGTCCGGGGTGAGCAGCCTCAGCTCCCGCACGTGGGCGCCGAAGGAGGAGTCGCGGTGGTGGTTCTTGCCGTGGATGTCGGCGGCGACCGCCCCGCCCACCGTCACCTGCCGGGTCCCCGGCGTCACCGGGAGGAACCGGCCGTGCGGGAGCAGCCGGGCCATCAGGTCGGCGAGCGGCGTGCCCGAGGAGGCGGTGACGGTTCCCGAGGCCTGGTCCAGCCGGTACCCCGGGGCCAGTTCGGCGCAGTCCAGCACCAGGCCGCCCGCGCTCTGGGCGGCGTCGCCGTAGGAGCGCCCGAGCCCGCGGGCGATGGCCCCGCGCGCAGCGGGCCCGGCCCCGCGCAGCACCGCCGCCGCCTCCTCGGCGGTGCGCGGGCGCACCACGGTCGCCGCGGTGGGCGCGGTCCGCCCCCACCCGGTCAGCAGCCGGCGTCGGGTCCGCACGGGTCGGCCTCCTGCCCTCGCGTCGGTTCCGGGCCCCCCGGGCGCGCGGCGCTCATCCGGCGTACACGCCCAGGCCGACCAGGGCGGCCAGGCCGAGCAGGCACAGCTGCAGGGGCCGGTCGCGCAGCGCGACCTCCTCGGGCTCCTCGCCCACCCCGCGGTCGACCAGCAGGTGGTAGCGGAGCACGAAGACGATGAACGGAACGATACTCGCCGCGTGGAACGGCGGGACGCCGCCCTCCCCCTGCCCCTCCAGCGCCCACAGGCAGTAGGTGACGATCATGGCGGCCGAGGCCATGGTGCGGATCTGCACCAGGTAGGAGCGGCTGTAGCCGCGCAGCGCGGTCCGCCCGTCGCCCGCATGGGGATTGCGCAGCTCGGCCTCGCGCTTGCCCACCACCACCAGCAGCGCCGCGAGCGAGACCACGATCAGGAACCAGCTGGTGAAGGGCACCCCCACGGCCACGCCGCCGGCGAGCGCGCGCAGCACGTGGCACCCGGCGACCGCGACGATGTCGGCGATGGTGACCCGCTTGAGGACGAGCGTGTAGGCCGTGGTCAGGACCAGGTAGCCGAGGAGCACCGCGAGCAGCGCGAACCGGCCGGTCGCCACGGCGGCGGCCGCGGCGGCCGCCAGGGAGGCGGTGAGCGCCGCGGCGCCGGCGGCCAGCGCCAGCGGCACCGGGACCGCGCCGGAGGCGACCGGGCGGTGCCGCTTGCGCTCGTGCGCCCGGTCGGCCTCGGCGTCCAGGACGTCGTTGAGCAGGTAGGTCCCGCTCGCGGCCAGGCAGAAGGCGGCGAAGGCCACCAGCGACCAGGCCAGGGCCGCGGGCTCGCCCAGCACCCCCGCCGCCCCGGGGGCGGCGAAGACCAGCAGGTTCTTCAGCCACTGCTTGGGGCGGCAGGCCCGCAGCAGCGCCCGCGCCGTGCCGGTGCCCCGGCCCGCCTCGGGGGCCGCCGGGGCCCACGCGTCCGTCCCGGCCGCGTCCACCGGCCGCCTACCCGTGCCGGGCCGGCGCGCCCCGGCCGCCGCCCAGCAGCCACAGCAGGACGCCCGCCCCGATCAGGACCGCCCCGGCGCCGACCAGCACCAGCGGCAGGACCGTGCGCAGCAGCGGCAGCATGGTCAGGGCCTGCTCGGCGTTCTCGATGTTGGCGTCCACCGTCTCGTCGGTCATGCGCATGTCGCCGTCGAAGAGCACCAGCCGCTCCTCGCCGTCGACGAAGGCGCCGCGGTGCTGGTCCTCGGTGACCATGATGGGCGCGCCGCTGGTCGGCTCGATCCAGTAGGTGCGGGTGACGCTGTACATCTCGTCGGTCACCACGTCGCCGTCGCCCTCCATGTCCAGCAGCGACCGGGGCATCTCCCGCTCGCCGACCTTGGTGGGCTCGATCTCCTGGACGAACTTGTAGGTGGCGACGCCCTCGATCTCCTCCTCGCCCGCGAACTCCATCGGTTCGGTCTCCATGGCGGTGGCGTCGAAGAACTCGTAGTCCTTCTTCTCCGTGAGGAAGGGGAACTTGAAGGCCTGGCCGCTCTGGGCGGTCGGCTCCTCGTCGACCGAGGCGTCGCAGCAGTCCACGACCTCGCCGGTCTCCCGGTCGTGGCCGGCGCGCCGCGAGGAGGACTGGATGGCGAAGTCCCGCTCGATGTCCTCGATCCAGGTGAACTGGTCCCAGACCACCGTGTCGGAGTCGCTGGCGGCCACGTCCGCCCGCAGGGTCGTGTAGGCCTCGACCGTCGCACCCTCCACCTGCTCCAGCTCCTCGGCGCTGAAGTAGGTCACGTTCTCACCGCGGACCACCTTCTCGCTGTAGTAGTCCATCGGGGTTTTCATCACGGCGCCGGCCATCCAGAATCGCAGGAGGGGGGCCAGCACCAGACTGAAGACCCCCAATGCGATGCAGACGACTGCGACGGTGCGGCGCATGAGCCCTCCCGGGCGGAATGGGTCAGATCTGGAACTTGCTTCAGTTTCGGGTAGAGTACTCTCCAGTAGTGGCCAGCGTCACCAGGGCGTGTCCGAATGTTTATAACAGGTTCTAGTCTGACGCAGACCCGGGTGCGCGGGTGAGTGCGGCGGCGCCGGAGCAGGAGAACCACCGGCCCCCAGCGCCCCTCCCCCAGGTCCGCGGGCACAACGCACCGCTGGACGGGATCCGCGCGATCGCCGCACTGATGGTGCTCGTCTTCCACGTCGCCGTGGAGACCGGGGCGGCGCTCGCACCGGGCGTGCGCGGCGCCCTGCTGTCCGCCGCCGAGCTGGCGGTCCCGCTGTTCTTCGGCCTGTCCGGGCTGCTGCTGTACCGCCCGTGGGTACGCGCCTGCCTGGACGGCTCCCGCGGCCCCGACGTCCGCGTCTACCTGTGGAAGCGCGCCCTGCGGGTACTGCCGGCCTATTGGATCGTGGCCGTGGCGGCGCTGCTGCTGTGGTCGCGCGAGCGGCTCGGCTCGGTCGGCACCTGGTTCGAGGTCCTCACGCTGACCTTCACCTACGACACCGACCCCTGGTGGGTGGGCACCGGCCCCTACGGCCTCGGCCAGATGTGGAGCCTGTGCGTGGAGGTCAGCTTCTACGCGCTGCTGCCGCTCATCGCCCTGGTCCTGGGGCGCTACGCGATGCGCGGGCGCGACGCCGACGAGCGCGCGCGGCGGCTGCTCATCGGCCTGGGGGCACTGGCGGCCCTGGGGCTGCTGGCGCTGGTCCCGCAGTTCTATCCGGAGCCGCGGCCCTACATGCACGCCTGGCTCCCCCGCACTCTGGGCCTCTTCGCGGTCGGCATGGCCCTGGCGGTGCTCACCGAGTGGGCCTGGCGGGAGAAGGGGGCGGACGGCCCGGTGCGCCGCCTGTGCCGCACCCTGCACGCCAACACCACCCTGTGCTGGATCCTCGCCGCGATCCTCTACGCCCTGAACGCCACCCCCGCGGGCGGTCCGCGCTTCGTGGGCGTGGACGGGCTCTGGATCTCGGTGTTCGCGACCCTGACCGCCATGGGCTTCGCCTTCTTCTTCATCGCCCCGGTGGCGGTGCTGCCCGCACCGGGGGCCGCCCCGCGCCCGTACCGGTGGCGCCGGGGCGCCTGGCTGGAGACGCTGCTCTCGCACCGCGTGAGCCTCTACCTGGGCAAGGTCTCCTACGGCATCTTCCTGTGGCAGTTCGTGGTGCTCTACCTGTGGCGGGACTTCACCGGCCAGGAGATCTTCACCGGGTCGTTCTGGCTGGACATGGTCCCGGTGACGGCGGGGACGGTCCTGCTGGCCCACCTCACCCACCGCTGGGTGGAGGAGCCGAGCCGGCGCCTGGTGGGATGGGTCCGCCCGGCCGGGGCGCCGCGGCGCCCCAAGCCGAGCCTGACCGGAGCGCCGCGGCACCGGCGGCCTCAGTCGCCGGAGTCCTCCTCCTCGGAGCCGTCGCCCTCGCCGTCCTCACCGCCGT
This sequence comes from Nocardiopsis baichengensis YIM 90130, assembly GCF_000341205.1. Classification (NCBI taxonomy): domain Bacteria; kingdom Bacillati; phylum Actinomycetota; class Actinomycetes; order Streptosporangiales; family Nocardiopsidaceae; genus Nocardiopsis; species Nocardiopsis halophila. The sequence continues at coordinate 157,158 of NZ_ANAS01000022.1, forward strand.
CCTCGGACCCCTCGTCCCCGTCCTCCTCCTGAGCGCCCCACGGGTCGCCGCCGGTCACCGGCTCCATCGGCCCGTAGGTCACCCACGTCATGCACAGGGCCTCCTCGTCCGTGCCGAGCGAGAGCTGCCCGCCGGCGCCCTGCAGCGGCAGGTACCAGGCCCCGCCGTCGGGCGCCGCCGGGAGGGTGGTCGTCTCCCAGGTGTCGCCGATGACCGCGTGCAGCTGGGTGTCGGTCTCGGAGGTGTACTGGACGCCGAGCACCATCGTCGGCCCGCCGAAGGTGCTCACCTCCCACATCGTCTGGCCGCCGAAGGTGACGATGCACTCCTCGTCCTCGGGCGGCCCGAAGACCGCGCTCTCCTCAGGTGAGGGGCGGGCCCCGACCAGGTACCCGGCGTCGTTGAACACCATGGCGGTGTCGGACGGGCGCGGATCGCGGATCCGGTCGGCCACCCCGTCGGGGGCCACCGGCGCGAGCACGTTCGAGCTCAGGCGCCGGTCGCCGTTCCAGGGCAGCACGATGTCCTCGGGGACGGGCCGCGGGTAGATCCCGGCGTCGGCCGGAACGCCGGTCATCGAGGCCCGCACGGTGTCCATGTACCACCGCACCCGGTCCCCGGAGAGGGTGTCGGCGAAGGCGTAGGTCGAGTAGCCGCCGACCCCGACGAACAGCGCCGTGGCCGTCGCGGCGGCGAAGGCGGCCTGCCGCGTCCGCTCCGGCGGCGGGCTCCTGCGGTAGACGCTCTCGGCCTCGGCCTCCTCCTTGGTCGGCAGGTAGGCCAGGGCCAGCACGATGGCGAAGACCAGCGCCGCGTCGGCCACGTAGCGCGGGTCGTACCCCACCATCGCCTCGTAGCGCCCGCGCGCCAGGAGCGTGGGCAGCACGTCGACCACCACGAGGTACCCGGCCAGCAGCGCCCATGCGCGCCAGGCCCGGCGCCGCGCCAGCAGGCTGGCGGCGACCAGGAGCAGCAGGACCGCCCAGGCGGCCGCCACCACCCAGGCGGCGGGCTCCAGCAGGCCGCCGGAGGGCGTGATGGGCCCCCACTCCAGCGGGCCGCCGACCGCACCGGCCGGGAAGGTCTCGCCGAGCAGCCGCTGCGCCATCGACAGCGAGGTCTGCCCCTCGGGCCGCCCCGCGCCCTCGCCGCCGGCGGTGTCCTGCAGCGACAGGTAGATCAGCCCGTGGCCGACGCTCAGCAGCGCCATCCCGACCCAGAAGGGCATGTCCCGGTCGAGCGTCCGCCACAGCACCCCGGGCAGCCGGCCCTGCACCACGAACGCCGCGGCCACGGCGAACAGCAGCGGCGGCAGGAACAGCGCCTTGACGGAGAAGGCCATGCCCAGCACCACGGCGCCGGCGGCCATCCAGCCGAAGCGCGCCTCGCCGCTGCGCAGGTAGCGCACCGTCCACAGCAGCGCCAGCACGATCGCCAGCTGGAAGGGGACGGCGTTGAGCGCCGCCGACCACCAGGCGAGCACGGGGACGGTCAGCGGCGCGAAGAGGAAGACCGCCAGCGGCGGCAGGATGCCCCACCGGCGGCCGAAGAGCACCCACAGCAGCCGGAACAGCCCGGCCGCCGCTCCGGCCTGGATGGCCAGCATGACCCCGGCGGTCAGGCCCCAGTTGTAGGGGGCGAGGGCCGTCTGGACGTAGGCCAGCAGCTTGGCCCCGGGCATGAAGTGGCCCTTGTGCAGGTCGGTGAGGTACTCGACGGTCAGCCCGCCGGAGCCGGCCCCGCCGACGAACAGGAAGTCGTCCTCGATGAAGTAGGCGTCGCGGAGCACGTAGGCCTTGAGGAGCAGGGAGACGACGGCCAGGGCCCCGCCGATGAGGACGATCCGGTCCCGCAGCCCTCGGGAGAGCGCCTCGGAGACCCGGCGCCCGAGCGGCGGTCCGCCGTCGGCGCCCTCGGGGCCCTGCCTGCCCTCTGCGCTCTCCGCGGCGACCCGGCCGTCCGCGCCCGGACCGCCGCGGGGCGCCGGCCTCGGCTCGTCGGGCGCTTCCTCGCTCGCACGCATGCCGCTCACTTCCCCGGCCCGGGGGCCGACCGGTTGACGTCAACGCGTAAGGGAGTGAAACAATACAACACGTTCCACCCTCTTCTTTGATGATCATCCCTGGTACAGAGGCGATACCAGCCGGTAACCAGGGACGGGAGAGAACAGGATCCACACGGCCGGCGGAGCCCGCCGCCCCGCGACGGAAGGACGCCCGCGTGAGCCTGGACGAGGTCCGCCGGGACTGGACCCGGCTCGGCGCCGACGAACCCCTGTGGGCCGTCTGCGTCGACCCGGACAAGCGCGGCGGCCGCTGGGACGCCGAGGAGTTCCTCGCCACCGGCGAGGAGGAGGTCGCCGCCGCGCTCGCCCGCCTGGAGGAGCTGGGCGCCGCCCCCTCCCCCGGCCGCGCGCTGGACTTCGGCTGCGGCGCCGGGCGCCTCTCCAACGCCCTGGCCCGGCGGTTCTCCTCGGTGACGGGCGTGGACATCTCCGCCCCGATGCTGGAGCGCGCCCGCGAGCTGGACCGCAGCGGCGGCCGCATCGAGTTCCTGCTCAACACGGGGCCGGACCTGCACGGCCTGCCCGACGCCTCGGTCGACCTGGTCTACACCGACCTGGTGCTGCAGCACCTGCCCCCGGAGGCGGCCGCCGGCTACCTGCGCGAGTTCGCCCGGGTGGCGCGCCCCGGGGCCGCCCTGGTCCTGGGGGTGCCCGAGCGGGAGCGCCCCACCTTCAAGGGGATGGTGTTCCGCTACGCGCCCTGGCCGCTGATCCGGCTGGCCCAGCGGGCGGTGCTGCGCTACCCGGCACCGATGCGCATGCACACCTGGACCGCCGAGCGCATCGGCGCGGAGCTGGCGGCCGGTGCGCGGGCCGCCGGCCGCCCGGCGCCGCGCATCGTCGCCTCCGACGAGTACTGGGGCGGCGACCACTGGCGCCACCTGAGGCACTTCGCGACCGTGCCCGGGGAGCCCGGCGGCCCCGTCGGGGAGGAGCCGGCGTGAGCGCGCTGCCGCCGTTCCGGGCCACCCTGGGGCGCTCGGTGGCGCTGTTCTCGGCGTTCCGCAAGGAGCAGACCGACCCCGACCTGTTCTACGGCACGCTCGCCCGGGACACCGTCGCCCAGCTGCTCCGGTACACGCCGCTGGACGGCGCCGTGGTGGTCGACGTGGGAGGCGGCCCCGGCTACTTCGCCGACGAGCTGAGGTCCCAGGGCGCGCGGTGCGTGTGCGTGGACGCCGACGCCGGGGAGATGCGCCTGCGGGGCGGGGAGCTCCCGGACACGGCCCTGCTGGGGAGCGCGCTGGAGATGCCGCTGCGGACCGGATCGGTGGACGTGTGCTTCTCCTCCAACGTCCTGGAGCACGTCCCCGACCCCCGGCGCATGGCCGATGAGATGGTGCGGGTGACCCGGCCCGGCGGAACCGTGTACCTGTCCTACACCCTGTGGCGCTCCCCGTGGGGCGGGCACGAGACCTCCCCCTGGCACTTCCTGGGCGGCCGGTACGCGGCCGAGCGCTTCGCCCGCAGGCACGGCCGCCGCCCCAAGAACGACTTCGGGACGACCATGTTCGCCGTCTCGGCGGCCGAGATGCTGGACTGGCTCCGCGGCAGGGACGACGTGGACGCCGTGGACGTCCTGCCGCGCTACCTGCCGTCATGGATGAAGCCGGTCGTGTCCGTTCCGGGTGTGCGCGAGGTCGTCACCTGGAACCTCCTCCTCGTCCTGCGCAAGCGGGGCTGAGCGCCGCGCCCCCGCGGCGCCCGCCGGCGCGGTGTCCGCCGGCTCCCCCTCCTGTTCCGGCCGCTCTCCCTCTTCTTCCTCCTCCTCGGCGCGGCGGGCGGCGCGCAGCGCCAGCAGCGGGGCGGAGGCGAGCACCAGGCCGCCCAGCGCCCCCAGGCCCGCCGGCGCCCACGTGCGCACCGCCCGCAGCGTGGTGCGCCGCCCGGCGGCGTCCTCGGCGAAGGCCGCCACCTGGGCGGGCGCGGTCTCCAGGTCGGCGTCCAGGAACAGCCGCTCCCCCCGGCCGTCCTCGGTGCGCAGCGTCTCGCGGCGGGACTCCTCGGCGGCCACCAGGCGCCCGGAGACCGGCTCGATCCAGTAGGTGCGCTCCAGCTCCAGCCAACGGGACGCCTCGACGGTGCCCGAGCGCTCCAGCCCCAGCGCGTCCGCGGGCACCGGGCGGGAGGAGTCGGGCACCTGGGTATCGGGCACCGTCTGGGTGTACCGGCGCACCGGCACCCCCGCCACCTCCTCCCCGCCCTGGTAGCGCATGGGCGGGGCGGAGCGCGCCTCGGCGACGTAGAGCGGCCGGTCGCCGGCGTCGGCCCCGGCCGGCCAGTAGAGCACCAGCCCGGCCTGGCGCACCGCCCGGTCGCCGCCCACGTGCTCGCCGCAGCAGTTCACCGCCCGGCCGGTGGCCCGGTCGACCACCACGCGGCGGTCCATGTGCCCGATCATCGCCGAGCCGCTGGAGGTGTCCACCGACATCCGCCAGGTCGCCCAGTCCGGGTTGCCGGCCGCCGCGCCGCCGGAGATCTCGGTGGTGCGCTGCACCTTCCGGTCCTCCACCGTCTCCCAGGTGGAGGTGTCCAGGTAGTCGGCCTGCTCGTCGACCAGGCGCAGCTGCAGGTCGGTGCGGGGCTCGATGAGCGCCAGGCGGTCGTAGGCGTAGAAGCGCAGCATCAGCGCCGCGGTCAGCAGGAACACCCCCGCCGCCACCGCCAGCACGGCGCCGTTGCGGGCCAGCGCGGCGCCGGTGCGCCGCCGCGGCCCCTCCGGGCGCCACCCGGGGGCGGTCATGCCCGCACCTCCTCGACCTCGCGGCCGGTGTCCGGGCCTGGGCCCCGGGACCCGCCGCCGGAGCCGCCGCCGGGGCCGTCGGCGCCCGTGTCCGCCTCGCCGCCGCCGGTCCCGGACGCGGGGCGGCCCGGGTCCGCGCCGGAGGCCCCGCCGCCGTGCCCGCCGCCGTCGTCGTCCATCCCCGAGGTGCGCGGGGCCTCCCCCAGGGCCAGCACCAGGCGGGCCAGCGCGGGCAGGCACAGCAGCTGGGCGACCCACCCGCGCAGCGGTTCGCTGAGCAGCCCGCTGACGTCGTGGAAGGGCATGTACATGGACAGATAGGTCCCGGCCGCCGTGCACACCCCGGCCGCCGTCAGGAAGGCCAGGATCGTCCAGGGGCCCGCCGCCCAGCGCAGCAGCGCGCCGCCGAGGGTGGGGCGGCCCGGCTTGGCGTGCTTGAGGGCCTTGGACGGCGCACGGCCCAGCCACCACACCGCCAGCAGGACCCCGCCCATCACCGCGGCCCCGGCGGCGCCGGCCACCCAGGCCCCGTAGAGCGGGCCGAGCACCGCCAGGGGCGCGCGCCGGATGCGCGCGGGGACCGCGTCGGGAAGGGCCGCCGCCCGCTCGGCCCGCTCAGCCCGATCGGCGCGCTCGGCGCGCTCGGCGGCCGGTGGTCGGCCCCTGCGGCGGAACCGCGCCGGCAGGGGGAGGCGCCCCTTGACGGCGAGCACGCCGACCAGCAGCGCGAGCACCGCCCCGATGCCCAGCGCCGCGTGGTAGGCCCGGTCAGGCGTATAGGTCATGGTGACCGTCCCCGAGGCGCCCTCGGGCAGCTTCCAGGCCTGCTTCCAGCCGTCCAGGCGGACCGGCTCCAGGGGCTCGCCGCCGCCCAGGACCGCCTCCCAGCCCTCGTTGAAGTTCTCGTTGACCACCAGGTAGCTGTCCTCGCCGACGCTGACGTCGACGCTGCGCTCGCTGCGGCCCCAGCCGTTGACCGCGGCGACCCCGTCGGCCTCGACCTCCGACCGGTCGGCGCCGTCCGGTCCGACCAGGACCGAGCGCACGTGGTACTGGCGCCCCGGCTCCACCCGGACCGTGTTCTCCCCCTCCTCCAGGGCGACCGCGTCGCAGCTCTCGAAGCCCAGCGGGCGCCCGGCCAGCTTGTCCTCCAGCGTCCCTGAGGAGATGCGGGTGTCCACGCGCTCGCCGTTGACCCGCAGCACCGGGCCCAGCCCGCAGGCGGTGCGGGCGGAGCCCTCCCCGACCGGCTCCAGCGGTTCGACGTCGGGCAGGGCAATGCGGGCGATCTCCAGCGGCTGGCCCTCGGGCGGGTCGAAGGACAGGGTCAGCTCGTCGGCCTCGACCGGGTCGAAGCCCACCCAGCCGTCGCCGTCCAGCCAGGCCTCGCGGACCGTGGTCCCGGTGTCCACCGTCATCCGGACCGGCCGGCCCACCGCGTCGGGGCGGGGGAACTCCACCTTCAGGCCGCCGATCTCCCGCTCGGCGCCCAGGTCGACCTCCAGCGAGGGGCTCTCCTCCTGCGGGTCGGGGTACCAGACGGTGGCGTCGTCGCCGTCGAAGGCGTTGCGCCCGATGGCCGCCGGGTGCCCGACCGAGGTGGAGGAGGAGGTCACCCGCGGGTACCCCCCGGCCCGGTTGGCCGCGTTCTCCAGGTCGCGCGGGTCGACGGCCACGACCCGCCCGGTGACGGCGCCGGGCTCGCCGGCCGCCTCGGGCCCGGCCTCGAAGGTGCGGCTCATGCCCAGCGCGTCCTCGCCCTGCACCTCCAGGGCCGGGTCGCACACCCACACCCGGGAGCCCTCCATGCAACCGGGCACCGTGCCCATGGAGCCGGTGAAGAAGAAGGACGAGGCCCCCTCCTCGGGCACGGGCACCGACAGCGACCGGGACGGCTCCAGGCCGGGGATCTCGACGGAGGTGATGCCCACCCGGGTGCCGAAGCGGTACTCGGGTTCGTAGGCCAGCTCGTCGACGCGGATGCGCAGCCGCTCGGTCTCCCCTTCCGGGGCGGTGAACTCCTGCGGCCCGTCGTCGTCGGCCACGGCGGCGGTGGTGCGGCCCGCGTCGGTGATCAGGCTGACGCGCGAGGGCGGCGGTTCGCCGGGGATGGGCTCGAAGGCGACGGTGAAGGTGCCGACCTCGCGCGGCTCCTCGAAGCGGATCTCCAGCCACTGCCTCTCGGCCCCGCTGAAGGAGCTGGAGCGCCAGGAGGTGCCGGGGGCCTCGTCCAGGGCGGCGAAGGGGCTGCGCCCCGGGTCGCGGGTGCCCGGGCTCGCGCCCGCCCCGGACTCGGTGGAGGAGGCGGTGACCGCGGCGATGCCGGAGTCCTCGGCGACCGCGGTGTAGCCGTCCCAGGCCGGGTCGGCGATGTCCGGGGCGGGGGCGCCCCGCTCCAGCTCCTCGTCGGCGGTGAGGGTGGCGCTGACGTTGCGCCGCACGTCGGAGTAGACGATCTCGCGGCGGCGGGCCGTGTCGGCGGCGACGGTGTCCTCGGGGGCGATGTCCTCGGCGCCGGGGTCGTCGCCGATGACCACCGGCCGGTCGCCGGGGAGCGCCCCCTGCTCGGCCAGGTCCAGCAGCGCCTCGGGGCCGCCGGTCACCCGCAGCGCGCCGTCGGCGGGCACCGTGCCCACGGCAGGGGCGGCGCCGCGCACCTCGTAGACCTCCAGCGCCTGGTAGGGCTGGTCGTACCAGCGCGAGGCGGGCTGCAGCTCCTCGGACCCGACGGCCGGCCCGAAGGAGGCGCGGCGGACGATGCCCGGGGAGTCGCCCAGGGCCTGGTGCACGCGCGCGGGCCAGGCCCCGTTGTTGCCGCTGCGCTCCAGGTCGTTGCGGACGAGCAGGTGGGTGACGCCCATCCGGGCCAGCGCGTCGGCCAGGCCCGGCGAGCCCCGGCCCGAGGAGATGCGCTGGTCGATCTCCTGGGTGAGGCGGGAGACCCCGGCCGACCCCCAGGGGATGATCTGCTGGTTGGTCCACGCGCTCTCCAGCAGCGGCTGCATGGGCTCGTCCATGGGGCGGCCCCACTGGTACTCGCCGCGGGCCGAGCCGGGCACCGCCATGGTCATGCCGCCGGTGGAGTGCTCGTCGATCCACCGGGTGGCGTCGTGCCAGTAGGCGGGGATGCGCTCGAAGCCGCCGCGGGTGGCGATGCCGACCGTGGCCACCGGGGTGAGCGTCGCGGCGAAGGCGACCGCGCACGCCCCGGCGGCCGCCCGGTAGGCGGTGCCGGGAGGCAGGGCGAGCGCGCGCAGCACCCCGCCGCGGCGCGCGGCGGCGGCCGCGCCCACCGCCGACGGCAGCTGCGCCAGGCCCAGGACCAGCGGCAGCCGGATCAGCGCGTCGAACTTGTGGATGTTGCGGAACGGCGCCAGCACGCCGTCCAGCAGGTCCTGCACGACGGGGCCGAGCGGCCCGGACAGCTGGCCGGTGTAGCCGGCCACGACGATCGCGGTCCCGGCCAGCACCGAGGTGAGCAGGAACGGCCGCTCGGGGGTGCGCCGCCCGATCAGCCCGGCCAGGCCCAGCCCGGCCACCACCGCGGTGGCCGCCACCAGCCACGGCTCGGTGGACAGCTCCGCCCCGGCCGGCAGGGCGGGCTGGTCGGTGTCGGGGACGTAGCCCATCCAGTTGGAGGCGCCGCGCAGGGCGTTGGTGAGCGAGGTGATGCCGGTGGTGGTGGCCGCGTCCTCGGTGTAGGGCATGAAGGACCACACGTAGCGGCCCATGATCAGCAGCGGGACCATCCACCAGAACGAGGCGCAGAACAGCGCGAAGAGCCACCAGGCCAGCAGCCGCCGCTTGCGCGGCCCCGGGGCGCGGGTGAGCAGGTAGATCAGCGGGACCACGAGGACGGCCAGCTCGGAGGCGGCGTTGGTGCCGCCGCAGAGCAGGAACGCCAGCGCCGAGAGCATGGCCGCGCGCATCGGCTCCGCGCCCTGCCGGGTTCCGTGGATCAGCGGCAGCAGGATCCACGGCAGCAGCAGCATCGGCTGCAGCTCGGCGGAGTTGTAGGAGATGAGGGTGAGCACCCGGGGCGCCAGGGCGTAGGCCGCGCCGGCCGCCATGCGGGTGTGCAGGGTGCCGATGCCCAGCGCCTCGGCGACCTTGACGGTGCCCAGGAACGCCGCGCACAGCAGCACCGCCATCCAGGTGCGCTGGACCAGCCACTCGGGCATGTCCAGCGCGATGAGCACGGCGTGGAAGGGGCCGTTGGGGAAGAAGTAGCCGTAGGCCTGGTTCTGCAGCTGCCCGAAGTAGGAGGGGTCCCACAGGTACAGGGCGCGTTCCAGGAAGCCGGTGGGGTTGATCGTCAGGTCGATCTTGGTGTCACCGACGATCATCGGCGGGTCCAGGCTCAGCGCGGCCCCGGTCAGCAGCAGGCAGACCGCCAGCAGCTTGAGCCTGCGGACCAGGGCCCCGTCGGTGCCCGCCTTGCCGTCGGTGAAGGTCACGTGCCTGCCTCTTGCCCCGCCTGTTCCCCGGGGGCACGGACGCGCCCCGCGCCGTCGATCTCCTCCGCGACGAGCCGCGCCATCGCGGCGCCGCTCGCCTGCCAGGTGAAGCGGGCGGCCCACTCCCGGCAGGCCCGCCGCACCCGGGCGGCCCGCTCCGGGTCGCTCAGCTCGGCCAGCGCCTTGCCCACGACCCGGCCCAGGTCCTCGCCCTCGCGCACCAGCCACCCGGTCTCACCGTCGCGCACCGAGTCGCGCAGGCCGTCGACATCGTAGGCCACCGTGGGGACGCCGAGCGCCGCCGCCTCGATCACGGTCAGCCCCCACCCCTCGAACTCCGAGGCGGTGACGTGCAGCAGCGCCCCGGCCAGCACCGCGTTCTTGTCGTCCTCGGGCAGGAACCCGTGCAGCCGGACGGCGTCGTGCAGCCCCTCCTCCTCGATCCGCGCGGCGATCGGGTCGGCCTCGGGGCCGCGGCCGACGATGTGCACCCGCAGCCCGGGGTGCTCCTCGCGCAGCGCCACGGCGGCGTCGACGATGCGCGCCACACGCTTCTGCACCACCAGGCGGCCGACGCTGACCAGGGCGGGGGCGCCCATGTCGGCGGCGGGGTGGCCGGGGGTGCGGGCCGGGGAGCCGGCCACCGGCTGCAGCGGGGGGCGGCCGTTGTGGATGACCGTGATGGGGGCGCGCCACCCCAGCTTCTCGCGCATCGCGCGGCGGGAGGACTCCGAGACGGTGACGGTGGTGCAGCACCGGTAGACCAGCGAGGCCAGCGTCGACTCGATGAACCGCCCCAGCCAGGCCACCGGGCGGCTGAAGTAGGCGTTGAACTGCAGGTCGTGCACGTGGTGGACGATGCTGACGACGCGGGTGCGCCGGGGCAGCACCAGGCGGGAGAAGAACGGGATGCCGTTCATGCAGTCCAGGGCGGCGTGGAACTCCCGGCGCCAGAGCAGCAGCCACAGCAGCACCAGCGGGTAGACGGTGAACTTGCCGCCCATCCGGCGGATGACGACGCCGTCGCGGGTCTCCACCCGGGGCTGGCCCGGCTCGCGGCTGGTGAGGAAGGTGAGAACGGCGCCGCGGCCGACCAGGTGGCGGCTGATCCGCCAGGCGTACTCCTCGGCCCCTCCGGCCGCGGACTGCCAGGGGCAGCGCCAGTTGACCACCACGATCCGGCGGCCGTCCAGACGGGGGCCGAGCTCGGCCTCCTCGGCCTCCTCGGCGCGCTCCCGGTCCTCGGCGCCGGCTGCGGGGGCCGGGCGCGGGTCGGGCACGGCCTCGGGGGCCATGGTCACCGGGGGACCGTAGGCGAAGTCGGGGACGAGCGGGGGGTACTGCTCGGGGTGGACCACGTGCTCTCCTGTTCCGCCCGCTCCTCCGCCCGCTCCCCGTCGAACACGTGTCCACCGACCGTGACGCGTCTGTCACCAGGGGTAAGGGATCGAAGGGTCGGAAGGGGAGGTGGGAGCGCGGTGCACAGAACGGCGGCGAGGGTGCGGGGGCGGCGGCGCGGCCCGCAGGAGGGCCGCACCGCCGGCCGGCGCCTAGCGGTCGCCGTAGTTGTACAGGGACTCGTTGACCGGCTCGGCGGACGACGAGGCGTTGGTGGCGACGGTGGTGCCGACCAGGGCCAGCCCGCCCGCCAGTGCCGCACCGATGACGCAGGCGGCGAGGATCTTGATCACGAGGGGTTCTCCTTCCGCGGCTCCGTCCCCTCAGGCCGGGGCCAACGCATGGAAACGAGATTAGAACTCGATGCAACCAGGGACCAGACGATGGACCCAACTGTAACCAACCAGCCGGTAACTTCCAAGACCGACAGATCCTCTTTTACCGCGTCTACATGCTCATCCGGCACACGGTAAAGGGCGAGCGAGGGGCCCTCGTGGACCGTCTCCGAGGCCTCGACGAGTGACAAGAACCTGTTCTCACTCAGGTGGCGGGGGCCGCTGTCGGCCGCATCCGGCGCCGCGCGCTCGACGAGCACGTACCGCACGCCCAGCGCGCCGGCGCCCGGCGCGTCGGCGCCGCCGGGCCGGGCCGCCAGCCCGGCGACCGCGCGGGCGGCGGGGTCCTCCCCCTCGGCGGCGCGGACCGCGCCGCCGTCGGCCACCCGGAGGTCATCGTTCCACACGGCGGGCCGCTCGAACAGCTTCACGGCAGGATCGAGGACCACGCCGCCGGGCCCGCCGGCGCCGTCCGCACCATCGGCCCCACCGGCGCCGCGGGGGCCGAGGACGCCGAGGCCGCGGTAGGCGCTCCAGGGCAGGACGAGCACCGATCCGGGCCGGGGGTCGCCGTCGACCAGGCGCTGCACCCGCGTCCACTCGGCCGGGTACTCCACCGGTGCGAGCCGGCCGGCCGCACCCCAGGCCAGGCCGGGCAGCAGCACCGGGGGCGCGAGCAGCAGCAGGGCGGCGGCCGCCGCCCCGGCGCGGTCGGGGCGGGCCGCGCCGGCGGCGCTGTGCACCAGCCACGCCGCGGCGCCGCCCAGGCCCGCCGCCTGGAGCAGGGCGAGCGGGGCGGTGTACAGCTGGCCGTCGCGCAGCGCCCCGAAGCCGGGCCAGGCCTCGATGAGCAGGCGCAGCAGGTCGCGCCCCGGGGCGGCGGTGCCGAGCAGGGCGACGGCGGTCCCGGCGATCGCGGCGGCGGTCAGCCCGGGCCCGGCGGGGCCCAGGGAGCCGCGGCGCAGCAGCAGGAGCCAGCCGGCCAGGGCCGCCAGGGCCAGCGCCAGGCGGCAGGCGGCGAAGAAGGGGTGGCCGAGCCCGTCGGGCACGGCCTGGGCGTTCCAGACCCCGCCGAGCAGCAGGAGCGACCCGGCCGCACCGAAGGGGGTGTCGGCCCGGGCGGCGAACAGGTCCACCGCCCCGGGGTCGGTGCGGGCGCCCCCGCCGGCCGCCGAGAGGGCGGGGACCAGCCACGGCAGGGAGACCGCCGCGACGGCGGCGGCCGCGAGCAGCGCCGAGCGCAGGCGGGCCGCGGCCGGACCGGGGCGCGCGGCGGCCGCCGGGACCGCCACCAGCGCGGAGAGCACGGCCGAGGAGAACCCGCCGACCGCCGCCGGGAGGAGCGCGGTGACCAGCCGGGGCAGGTCCCTCGGCGCGGCCAGGCGCACCGCCGCCGACAGCACCCAGGGCAGGCCGGCGTAGCCGAGGAGCAGCGCCCACTGCCCGAGGAGGAGGCGTTCGGCGATGTAGGGGGTCCAGGCGTAGAAGACCCCGGCGGCGAGCCGGGCGACGAGCGGGCCCGGGACGAGCCGCGCCGCCCCGGCACAGGAGAGGACGAAGACCGCGAGGAGCAGGCCCGCCTGCACGAGGTCGGCGGGGAGCGCCTTGGCCAGGAGGGCGGCCGCCGCGTCGCTCGGCACCGCGCGGGGGAACCCCTCCCCCGCACCGAGCTGCACCGGGCCCAGCGGCGGGTCCGGGACGAAGACCATGTCGTAGCGCAGGACGAACCCGCGCCCCAGGCCGGGCCCGACGGCGAGCACCCCCAGCAGCAGGCCGACGCCCCAAGGGGCGGCCCCTCTGAGGAGCCCCTTCCAACGGCGGGTCGCCTCGTCGCCAGTCATGGTCAGGCGAATCTAGCAATGCGGTTCGCCGCAACGGAGCGCGCCCTTCGGGGAAGAGCAGATGATGGTGGGAGAATCCAAGAAACACCCGTCAAGGGAGGATGGCGATGGCCAGCGTTGGCGACGACCGCGATCCGACCCCCGGAGGCGACGACATGAGTGCCCTTCCCGTGGAAGAGGAACCGATCGAGACCGCGCCTTCCTCCCGTGTGTGGCCGGTTCCTCCGCCCGACGGCTGGACCGCCGAAGACCTCGACCGGATCCCGGATCTCCCCCCGCACACCGAGCTCATCGACGGGAGCCTGGTCTTCGTGGGCCCTCAGCTCGAACTCCATGAACTGCTCATGTCCGTCCTGCAAGCGGGACTGCGCGTCCGTTGTCCGAGCGATCTCCGGGTCCGGCGGGAAATGGGCATCACGATCGGCGAGAAGAACCGGCCGGAGCCCGACGTCGTCGTGGTCGACGCCGGGGTGGTCGGTGAGGAGAAGTCGTCCTACCCGCATGACGCGGTGCGCCTGGCGGTCGAGGTCGTCTCGGCGGAATCCAGGGAACGCGATCGCAAGCGCAAACCGCTCCTGTACGCGGAGGCGGGCATCCCGCATTTCTGGAGGGTCGAAAAGGCCGACGGGGAACCGGTGGTCTACGTCTACGAGCTCGATCCTGCCACGGAGCAGTACGCGTTGACCGGGATCCACCGTGAGCGTTTGAAGCTCGCCGTCCCCTACGACATCGACATCGACCTCACCGAAGTCCACCGCATGTGACCCTGCGTGCGGCCAGGTCACCGGCGGTATGGCACCATACGTCCCATGACCGAACGCTGGCCGACCAAGGACGACCTCGCCTCCGCCCGCAAGCGCTTCGAGGCGGCGATCCCGGGCTGGGAGGCCCCGGCCGCGTTCGGGGTCGGGCTGCCCGGCACGTCCGACACGGCCGACGCGGACAGCACGTCCTTCCCCGTGGTCAACCGGCGGTCGGGGTACCTGTCGGCGGTCGTCCTGGCCACCGTGTGCGGCCACGCGTCCGGGACACGGACCTACCGCTTGTCGGCCGACGAGCTGGCCGAGGCCGTCCGGCTCATGTCCCCCGCCGAGGCCTGCACGGACGTGAGCCACCCCAACATGACCGCTTGGCGCGGCATCCTCGCCGAGATCGAGGGCACCGGCCGCCGGGCCGTGGCGGTGTTCGTCGGCGACCCCGGCGACCCCGCGGCCGACGCCCACGACGCCCGGTTCCGCCGCCTGCTGGACGGGCAGGGCGCCTGAGGCCGATGCACGGATTCGGGGCGGGCGCGGGGCGGCCGCGGCGTCCGGGCGGGCGCGGCGGACGGATGACCGCGGCCGTCACCACGGTCTCGGCGCACCGCATGGGCGCGTCCCTGCTCGCGCTCGCCTTCGTCACCGGGGTCGTCGACACGCTGAGCTTCCTGGGCTTCGGCGACGTGTTCACCTCGAACATGACCGGCAACGTCGTCCTGCTCGGCGTGTCCTTCGCCGAGGGCACCGGGCCGACGACGCTGCGCTCGCTGCTGGCCTTCGCCGCCTTCCTCGCCGGGCTCGCGGCGGGGTTCGCCCTCGCCGACCACGTGTTCCGGCGCCGCCGCCGGTGGATCCTGCTGATCGAGTCGGTGCTGATCGCGGCGCTGTCCGTCGCGTGGATGCTGGGCGCCCCCGTCGACGCGATGACGGCGGTCGCCGCCGTGGCGATGGGCATGCAGAGCGCCGTCGTGGAGCGCTCGGGGGCGGGCGTCTCGGTGAACTATGTGACCAGCGTGCTGGCGGGGATGCTGGGCCACCTGACCCTGCTGAACCGCCCGGACGCGGCGCTCGCGCTGAAGGCGGGCATCATCCTGTCCCTGGCGGCCGGCGCGGCGTGCACGACGGCCGTGCTCCAGGCCGCCCCCATGTGGGCCGCGGACCTGGCGTTCCCCGCGATCCTCCTGGCCCTCATCGTCTTCCCGAACGCCGAGTGAGACGGCCCCGAGCGCAGCCGGCACCTGGGCCCTCCCCCACCGCGGAAGCGCACCGGGACGGCGGGGCGGCCTGCATGGAGATCGGCGTGGATGCGAGGCGGCTCCGGTGGCGGGGCCGGCCCGGTGCCCCGCCCTCCCGGGCGGCAGCGGTGGAACGGCCGCGGACGCACGCCGCCGTACCCGCACGGGAACCGGTGCGGGGACCCCCGCAAGGCCGTCGACTCAGCAGCGCGAATCGATAGTGGGGTTGTGGCCTGTTGAGGCCCGCACCCCGCCCACCTGGGCTAACGGTCGGATTGCCCGTCGTGGGGGCCACTCTGGCCCGTGAAGGGCCCGGCCTCTTCAAGCGCGGCCGCTACCAGCGCGTTCGCCGAGTGCACCCCGCCGTTGAACCAGTGCGCGTACGTCCGCATCAGCACGTCCAGCGTGTGGCCCAGGCGCTGGGCCACCTCCAGCGCGGGCACCCCCGCGTACAGCAGCCACGAGGCGTTGCCGTGCCGCAGATCGTAGGGCCGCACCGCCACCCCCAGCGACAGCTCCGAGGTCGTAAGCGCCGACGTGCGCGCCCGTGTCCAGGCCGCCCGGTACACCTTGCCCGGAAGCACGTCGTGTTCGCCGTGGTGCGAGCGGTGCCACCACAGCCGCCCGTCCGGGGCGGTGCCGTGCCGGGCCAGGTGGCGCCGCAGCAGCGCCACGGCCGCAGGGTTCAGCGGAACCGGCCGCACGTCGTCGGCCGCACGGTGCTTCAGCTCGCGGTCTTCGCCGTGGGTGCCCGTGTCGGTGAAGCGCGCGGCCACCTCCGTGCGCGACCCGCTGACCATCAGCACCCCGAACCCCGGCACCGCATCGGGGTCGGTGACCTGTTCGGGCCAGACGATGTCCTGTACGCGCACCCCGCGCGTCTCGCCCGGGCGCGTGCCCGCCAGGTAGGCCAGGCCGAAGAAGCCCGCCAAGAAGGCATCCCGCTCGCGCCCGGTGGCCATCAGGGCCGCCACCAGCCGGGAGGCCTGTTCGTAGCTGGGCACGGTACGGGGGTTGACCGCATCAGCCGAGCGCGACCGGGCCAGCCGGGTCCCCGCGATCGGGTTGGAGGCGATCAGCCCCCGCACCACCGCGTAGTCCAGGGCCAGACTCCACACCCCGCGGCGGCGCCGCAGCGAGGCCGCCGCCATCGGGCCCCTGCCATCGGCGCGCATGGAGCAGCGCTCCAGCACAGAGCGCGCCGCCAACTCGCCCCCCACCTCGCAGACCGGGAGGGAGACCTTCTCCAGCCAGGCCAGGCACGCCCGGTCCAGCTCCGAGAACGCGCCCTCATCCGGAGGCAGCACCCGGTCCTCAGGCCGCGAGGCGCCCGGGCGGACACGGAAGGTCAGCGCCGAGTTCACGGCCTTGCGCACCCGCTCCGGAGGGGCCGGGGCCCGGTGGCGCCGGACGCGCGCATCGTCGGTGGCGGCCAAGGCCAGGTGGGCGGCGTTGTTGGAAATGGTGGCCCGGGAGTTGCCCGAGGAGGTCTGTGCCCAGGCACGGCGCACATAGCAGCGCAGCAGCGACCACACCGACTCCCGGGAGGCGGCCCAGGACTCCGGCTCACCGGTCACCGTCGAGAACCGCTCACCGCCGCGCGCCGCCCGGTGCAGCGCCGTCTTGTGGTTGTTCGCCAGCTCCTTCGTCAAGAACGAACGCGACTTCTCCGTAGCGTCGATACGCCACCGCAGCTCCCACGGCTTTTTCCGGTTGGCCCGCTTGCGGATCTCCCAGAACTGAATGTCCTGCGCAGCGCCGCTCATTCACTTCCCCTTTCGTTGAGCCGGTTCGACTGTGCCCATTCTATGAAATCCGTGCGCCTTATGCGGATGCGCCCACCAGGGGAGATGAACGTTCGCGGCCCCTTTCCCGCAGACATCCACCGGTACACCGTCCGGCGGCTGAAACCCAGCTCACGCGCCATGTCCGCCACCGTCAGAACCCCATCACGCATCGAAGGAACACCTCCACAGGATTCGTCTCAACGCCGTATGCCACGGGCCACCCACGGGCCAGGAAAAGCGACCGCAAACGGCCAAAGGAATACCCGGAATTCCGTTCCGAAAGGTTGACGGCCGCGCGGCGGGCGGCCCGCTGACCGGACCCCCGACCACCCGCCCCAACGCCCGGCGGGCGCCGAGGCGCAAAGGACGCGCTGCGCGCGGCAGTGTCCTTTGCTCTGTGGCCCGGGGCCGCCGGGCGGGCGCGGGGCCGCGCGGGTGGGGGTTGGACGCGCTTCGCGCGCAGCCCCCTTTGCCCAAGCGCCGCCGGGGTCCGGGTGGTGCTCACAGCTCACCGGCCGCAAGGGCCCGTTCTGCCGATAGTCGCCGCAGTTCCTCGCGGGCGTGCGCCGCGTCGTCGGTGATGCCCGCCGCCAGGTCCGCATCCGCGACGCCGGTGAACCCCGAGCCCGCGTAAGCCCACTCGCCGAGGAGGAAGGCCCCGCCGGTCGCGGCGTGCGCCCACGGGTCCGCCGACCCGTCGGCCGCCCTCTGCCGGGCGCGCCAGGTCCGCCGCACCGCCCGAAGCGCGCCCATCGTGGTCGAGAACCGGCGGGACTTGGTGGCCAGGTGGCCCCGGTAGCCCAGCGTGTGAGCCCACCGCCGCAACCGCAGGTGCGCCAGCTCCCGGCGCGAGCCCAGCTCCCAGGCGGTGGCCGCCATCCGCGCCAGGTGCGGCCCCACCTTGGCCACCAGCCCCGCAAGGTCCAGGCGGCGCAGCCGGTGCGCGAGCGCCACCGGGGCGCTGTCGCTGGCGGTCTTGGTCGCGTACTTGGCCAGGTAGGCCGCCAGCCGCGCCGGGTCCTGCTCACCCGAGGCGGTCACGTCCCGGATGTCCATCTGGGGGCCCCAGGAGGCGGTGCGCATCCGCCCGTCCGGCGAGGGAAGAGCCAACGACACCGAGCCCACCGCCGCGCGGATCGCACCGGCCAGCAGCTCCGGGGTGGCCCAGGCCGGGGGCGCCACCACCGCGCCCCTGTCGTCGGCATCGACCCCGTCCAGGCGCACCAGGGCGTGCAGGTGCACCAGCCCCCGCCGCTGGTACTCAGCGACCTTCACATAGGAAACCCGCACCAGGCGCTCCACTTCGCGGACCCCGACGCGGCGGCCCAGCGCGGCCGAGGCGGCCGGGGCCAGCGCCCGCCCGATCGCGATCCGGGTCCTCCTCCAGAGTTCACCGGCGTGGGCGTTCCACAGCACCGCCCCGGTGTAGTCCCAGCACCCCGGACAGATCGGGGTGCCTATCGCCTGGTGAGAGGCCTCGTGGACCAGGTCGCAGCCCGCCGGCCGACCGTGGGGACACCTGCGTTCCCCACGGCGCGGACGGCAGGCCGCTCCCCGTGCGCTGTGCACCGGACCGAACGAGGGAGCCGTCAGCGTGACGAACAAGCGCGGGTGGTGCCCGACCGTGCCGGGGACCGAGTCGTCACCGGTGGCCCCCTCGCGGCCGCGCATGCCCGAGGCCACCAGGTGCCACAGGTCCCGGCGGTAGCGCTCCGAGCAGGCCGGGCACACCGAGGCCCGCCGGTCCCCGCAGGCCACCAGCACCACACCGTCCGGCGCCCGAGCAGAGCTGAAGGAGGCCAGCACCTCACCCGAAGCGCTGTCGGCCGCAGCCGCCCCGCCCGCAATGCGCACCGGCCGCACACACCCGCCCACCCGCTCGACCTGGGATCGCCAGGCCGGGTAGTCATCGCGCAGCATCCGCCGCGCCACCGCATCCACCCACCGGGCCTTGTTTCCGCCGCCAGAAGACACAGCACCCCCGCACAGAAATCCGCGTTCCCCGCCTTGCTTCAATCCTCAGGCGAAACCGGCCCGACAGCTCGGGAGATTGCGTCCATGCAGGCAGGAGCCGCCGCAAAAGGCGAGGGCCCCCTTCCCCGAGCAACAAGGGAAGGGGGCCGCGAAGCCGGGGCCGGGGTCAGCAGAGCAGACGGGGACCGGCCAGCAGAGCGCGCGCCGAGGCCGACTGTGTCGAGACCGCCCGCCACCACGCCCCCGGGCGGGACCGCTCACCCACCCGCACCGCTTCAGAGGCTCCGGCCCGCACCAGGGCATCGAGCACCGGGACCGCATCCAGCGACGGGGGAAGCACCAGCGCGGCCCCCGACCGGTCCAGCCGCAGAGCCAAACCGCCCCCCGGTCTGGTCACCGCCCGCACCGACCCGGCATCCAGACGAGACAGCATCACAGACAAGACGACTCCTCACAGGGCCGAAGGGGCCAGCGCGGCCAGGGCCAGCACGTACACGCTGTTCAACAGGTTGTAGGCGGCGTGTGCGGCGATCAGCGGCCACAGGCGGCCCGTGCGCGCGTACAGCCACACCATGACCAGCGCCGCCGGGGCCAGCGCCAGCACCGGCCACCCGAAGTAGGCGTGGTAGGCCAGCTTGGCCACCACGGCCACGGCGCCGACCTCCCAGGCGGGGCGGCGGGCCGCGCCCAGCAGCACCACCAGGCACCCCACCGCCACCGTCTCCTCCACGAAACCGGTGGTGACCTGGGCCGGGCCCAGCATGACCACCATGCGCACCGCCTCAGCCCCGCTTTCCATGGAGAACCCGCCCGGCGAGCCGGTGGCCGTGCGCAGCAGGGACGAGGCCTGAGCACACACCGTGTAGGCGACCAGCGCCACGGCGAAGGCCCGCCACCACTGGCCCCGAACCCGCCCGGAGGCCTCCGGGGCGAACACCTCGCGAACCCGGACCCCGGCCGCCCTAGAGCACAGCAGCACCGCCAGCAGCGCCAACAGGACCAGCGCCCCGCCCTGTGCCCAGGAGGCCAGCGCCACCGGCCACAACTCACCAGCCGAAGGCGGGGCCATCTCCAGCTCAGCCCCGCTCAGCACCACCACCGCCTGCCCGTAGACGGAGTAGCCGAACGCCAGCACGTAGGCCACCGCCAGCATCCCGTAGGCCGAAGCGGCCGACAGGCGCCGCGCCTCAGGGCGCCCCGAAACGGTCGGCGGCACGCGCACCAGCCGCCGCAGCGCCCCCGCCAGCCCGGAGCGCCGGGAGCAGGCAGGCGGGTCCGAAGGGGAAAGGGAAGTCGACAACAGCAGTCCTCACCAAGGGGGAAGAGGGATACAGGAATGAGGGCCCGGCGGTCCGCTCCCCCAGACACGGCGCAACCGCCGGGCCCCGATTTGGGCCCGCCCGCCTGCCGGGAGCCAGCTCGAACCGACAGGCGGGGGGAACAAGGGACGGGGGCTACTGCCCGTCGTCCGCAGCCACCCGGGGCAGCAACGCGGCCCCGCTCATGTGGTCAAGGACGGCTTGCCCCTGCCGGGCCACGGCCGCCCACCACGTCCGGGTGTCCTCATCCACCGCGCTGCGCGCGCCCGAGCAGGCCGCAGCCAGCAGGGTCTGCAACACGGCCTCGTGCTCCTCAGCACGCGGGCGCAGCCGCAGCACCCCGCGCGCATCATCGGTCAGCGTGAGCACCAGGTCCCCCGACACCCCGTCGAGGTAGGCCCACACCGCGCCCGCATCGGGCACCGGCTCCACCTCTGCGCACTCCCCGCCGCCGTCGTCGTCGGGACCCTCGCGGGGAAAGAGCCGCCGGGATGCGGCATCGCCGGAGGCCATCACGCCACCTCCCCGCCCACCGGGCCCGCCGCGCCGGGGCCCCAGGGCTGGCCGCCCACTGGGCGCGCCTTCCCGGCCAGGTAGGGCGACTGCCGCTCGACTTCACAGGCCACCACGTCCGAGAGCGCGTCCAGGTCGGGGGCGTACACCGTGGCCCGGTGCCCGCGCGCCCGCTCGAAGGGGTCCAGGCGCCGGATGCGGTCGGCCACCCACTGCCACTCCACCGGGGCCGAGGGCAGGAAGGTCGCTACCCACCCCGGGTGCCGGGCGTTCCACGACCGCGCGGCCGAGGCGATATCGGCCGGAACTTTGGGAGGGCCGTCGCCCCCGAGGCCGGGGCCGGGGTCGGGTGCGGTCGGGGGGTTCTTCGGGATATCGTTCATCTCGTCTCACCTCTCATCCAGGTGGGGCCACGCCCCGGGGCCGTTGCGACCGGCCGCCGGGGTCTAGGTCATTTCTGTTCTTCGGCCGCTTCCAGCAGCGCGCGAAGCTCCGGAACAGTGGGGGCAGACAGAACACAGTCGCCGCGTACCGCACGCCACTCGCCGGGGTCGTCAGCAAGGTCGCGGCTGATCTCCCAGTCCGGGAAGTCTGCGGCCAGTACTTCCGCGTCAGTCGGCCAGCCGTGAAGGTTCTCGCGCTCCCACGCCCGTGCCCTCATCGGTCCTCCAGCGATCGGGGATGAGGACGAAGCTACGGAGCACACGAGTTCAGAAACAGAAATGGGGCGCAGCCTTTCGACTACGCCCCAAGAGCAAAGGGATACGGTACGTATCCCCTAGAGAGGTACACCCAGGAAGTCAGCTATCTCGCGCTGCTCAGCGCTGGGCATACGCTTCGGCGCCGCAAGGATGTCTTCCGCGATTTCGCGGGCTGCCCGCTGGTACCGCAACCACTCAGGTGCATCCTGTCGAAGCCCTTGCAGTACTTCCAGGGCGGCACCAGGGTCACCGGTCTGAAGGTGGGCCTTGGCCTGATCGATGCGGTGCCGGTTCACGCCTGTCTTCAGCCGGTCACCCACGTCATTGGGAACATGCTCTGACTGTTCCAACACGCGGTCGGGGTGTCCGGTGACAAGCTCCGATTCGATCGTCTTCAGCTGCACTGTGGTCCTGCCGAACATCAGGTGCTCAGCAGTGTCCACCTCCTCATGGAGCCGGGCAGCGGCCGACGCCGCCATCGAGTGGAGTTCCCGGGACTCCTCCGCGCGGTTGTTGCGGGCCGCTGCGGCCCCCGCGCGCAGTAGCAGCCAGCCCCACGCGCTCAGCTGATCGGGGGTGGCGCGGGACATCCGGGGTTCGATCTCGTCAGCGGTGCGCACACACAGTGCCTCCACCTCCGAGAATCGGGCCTGTCGCATTAGCGCCCACGCCTGGGACGAGATCGCCGCAGCAGCGAGCGCCTGGTGACCGATCTCCAGCGCGTCACGGAGGCTGTCACGAAGTGCGGTCAGGGCAAGATCGTGTTGCCGGACCTGGATCAGGTAGCGGCCCGCAACGCCCAGGATGTCTGCCCGCAGCTGGCGGGCTTGGTCTTTGTCCCGGCCGTCGAGGTCGCGGACGTGGAGATGAGCGGAGCGGATCACGGCGGGGGCCAGCCGGGCGACATCGTCGTAGCGGTCGGCGTAGTAGGCCAACGACACGGATTTCGTTGCACGGCCGAGCATGGCGAGGTCGGGGTCGTCGCTGCCGAGGTCCAGTAGTGGATCCCCTGTGATCCCGGTCGGGGGGTTGATGGCAGCGCGGATTGCCGCCAAGGAAGCGTCCGGGGACTCATCGCCGGGCGTCGGAGCGGTCGGAGTGGCGAAGGCAAGTGTGGTCTTGCCGAGGGCGCGTGCGATGGCGTGGAAGCTCTCCATCCTCGCGCTGCCGCCTTGTTCGATCTTCTTGATCGTGGGGAGGGCCAGGTTGGCGGCTTCGGCGAGGCGTTCCTGAGTCATGCCACGGCGACGGCGCAGCTCTCGGATGCGATCGCCCGGGTTGATATCGTGGCTCATATTCAGGTCCCGTCCTCGTGGGGGTTCGCAGTCCCAGGGTAGGACGGGACCTTTTCGGTGTCTTCAGCGTCGGGCGTTCAGGCTCCTGCCGAGTCGGGTGCTCCGTCATGCAGGGCGTGCTTGTCGGCAGACGACGTCGTAGGCGTGTGAGGAGTTTCCCTACAGGATCAAGGCCCGCCCGCGCTACGCGCGGGCGGGCTTCGCTGCGTTCGCGGTAGGTCGGCCGCAGGTCGGGGACGCTCACCCGGGCACGGCCGCTGCGCGCGCTCCTCCGTCGCGTGCTCGCGTCCGACCCGGCCCGCGCCCCTCCCCGGCCTCCCGCCGCTCCCAGCGCCCACCGCCCGCGCACCACTTCGGGGGCGCGCCCGCCCGCGCAGGGAAGAAGAAGCCAGCGCACCACCTTCCACCAGCGCTCCGCAGGGAACCGCCGCAGCCGCCGCACCAGGACCGGTCGGCCGGATCCGTCCACGCTCCCGCGTCGGGGCGGGCCCCCAAGGCCGGGCGGCCCCGGACGGGACAGGCCGGTGGAGCCCTCCGGGCCCGACCGCGCGCCGAGCTTACGGCCGCCCGGCCCCCGCCCCAACGCTCCCGCCGCGACCGGATCCGTCCGCCCTCAGGCACACGGCCGGGAACACGGTGAATCCGGGGCGCGGCCACGCCGTGGCGGGGGCATCGAACCCCCGCCCCGCCGTCCGCCCAACGCCCCAGGCCACCAGGCCGCACCCGGGCGCAGCCGGGCCGGACGGGCCCGCCGGCTTTTCCCAGCACACACCCCTCACCCGCCCTGTTCCGGGGACGGCAGGCCCGCCCGCCCCTCCCGCAGCGCCGGGCCCGGGACCGCGCGGCACCGGGCCCGGTAGCGTCGGTGCATGGACGAGCCAGCCCCCGTCATCCGCATCGACGCCGCCCCCACCGCCCGCCGCGCCCAGGCCCAACAGCAGGCGCGGGAAGCCGAGCAGAGGGCCGAGCGCACCGCCTACGCCCACCGCATCGCCGAGGCCTTGAAGCGCACCGGAGCCGTGGTCATCGACTGCCAGGACGACGCCCAGCGCCAGGAGGCCCGCGCCGCCGGGCGACTCGCCGGACGCATCCGGGGCGTACGCGTGCGCACCCTTGTGGTCGAGGGGCGGGTCGCGGTGTTCGAGCCCGACCGCGCCCAGAACCCCCTACAGGCCCGCCTCGACCGACGCCGGGGGATGAGGGCTGAGGCGCAGGCGCTCCGGGCCCACGGGCCGTTCCTGCCCCCGAACATCGACGACCCCCACTGACCAGCGCCGACACTGCCCCGTTGGCCCGCATCTGGCCCGGAAAGCCCGACATAGGCTGTCTTCCGGTGTCACACGATGGCACACCGCCGAGATCCCAGCCGCAGCACCGCAGGTCAGACGCCCCCGCTCTGACATGCGAAAGGGCGACGCCCCCGAAGGAACGCCGCCCCATCCATAGTGGTGATCTCACCACTATCGATCGCAGGGCGACGGGCCCCACGGAACCGGCGGTGACCTCACCGGGCTTGTCGGAAGTCCGATGGGTGCGGCGAACGGACGCCGCGATTCGCGCCTGCTCTGCGCGAAGGCCTGGGCGATCGGCGCATCGCGCCGATCAGCGGCCCGGGACCGACGGCCGGGGCCCTCCTCCCCCACGCGGCTTCCGACGAGTTCAGGGGTGGGCCGCCTTCTGCAGGCGGTGGGCGACCTCTACTGGGGTGAAGCCGAACCTGCGGTTGATCTCCCACATGGCGGTGTTCACCGCGGCCGTCCAGGTGTGCACCCGCCTGCGGTCCGGGTGCTCGGACTGCAGGCGCAGCAGGTTCAGCGCCTTCAGGGCCTCCCCCAGGCCGCGGCCGCGGTGGGGCTCCAGGACCACCGTGTCGTCCTGGTAGACCTCGCCGGGGGTGTGCTCGGGGATGAAGAGCTGGCTGTACCCGGCGGGCTCCCCGTCCGGGCCGCGGGCCAGGGACGCGATCGAGGCGTAGCCCTGGCGCCGGGTGCGGGCCTCGACCGCGCGGACCCGGCCCTCGTCCCACACCCGCGGCTCCGCCTCCAGGTCGCCGCAGGGGACCGCCCGCTCCATGGCGGTGCGCATCGCGGCCACTGCTGCGACCTCCCCGGCCGGACAGCCGCCGCTCCAGGTGGACAGGCGGTAGCCGCCGCGCCGGGGCGCACCGCGCTCCACGCGTGCGCGCAGCCGCTCCGGCGGCACCGGCAGGGCCAGCACCAGGTGGTCCTCCCGGTGCACACTGCGGAACCCCCGCCGCAGCGCGAACCCGGCGCCGGGGTGCTCCTCCGGAGCGCACGCCGAGGGCACGAACGCCTCCGCCAGCAGCACCCGGTGCCCGCCCCGGCGGGCCAGCCGCTCGGCGTGGGCCAGCAGGGCGCCGCCGTAGCCCCGGCCCCGGTGCTCTTCGGGGACGTTGACGTCCACGTCGGCCAGGTCCGGGTTCTCCCGGCCGTGCAGGGCGAACAGCAGGCTGCCGACCACCGCGCCGCCGTCCACCGCCGCCCACGCCGAGCGCTCGGCCGCCGAGCCCGGCTCCCGCAGCGAGGCGCGCATCTCCTCGTAGGCCGCCACCAGCGGGCTGCGCCGACCCGCCGACGCCCCCGCCCGCAGGGCCCGGTACCAGGCCGACAGCGCGGCCTCGTCGTGCGGGTCGACGCGCTCGATCGCCGCCACCGGCGCCTCCCCCGTCCTCGGTCGATCCGATGGGCCCGTTATCCCGCACCGGGGGCGGGCGGGGCAAGGACGCGGGACCGGTACGGCCGGTCCCGGACGGGAGGGACGAACCCCCCTGTCCCGCCCCGCCGGGGCATCCGCGCACGGTCCGCACGGGACGGGACGCCGCCGACCGGCGTGTCCGCCGCCGACCGGGAGCGCCGTACCGTGTCCGCGGTCACCCCGTCGCCGCCCGTGACGGACCGCCCCGCCCCCTCCCGCCGACCGTCCGAAACCCCTCACCCCGGGAGACGGCCCTGCGCCCCCTGTCGGCGGCCTCAGCCGGTGTGCTCCACCGTTCCCGAATAGGCGCCCTCGACGTAGTCCCGGTGGGAGCGGACCGCGTACTCGTAGCCGGTTCCGCGTGTCGGCGGGAGGGGCCAGGCGGTGCCCTCGTCGACGATCGCCGCCGTGCTCCAGCCCCGGCCCTCCTCGGGGCCCTCGCCGTCGACCGGGGCGCACTCGGCCGGCGGGGACGGCTCGGGGGACTGCCCGGCGTCCGGGTCGCCGGTCGGGGACGGATCCGGCTCGGGGGACGGGTCCCTGCACGCCATCTCGCGCCGGACCACCTCGTAGTGCCCGGCCCCGTCGGCCCCCTCCCAGGCCAGTTCGGGGTCGCCGCCCCCGTCCTCCTCGACCCGGAGCCGCTC
The DNA here is from genome assembly GCF_000341205.1 of Nocardiopsis baichengensis YIM 90130. Lineage (NCBI taxonomy): Bacteria > Bacillati > Actinomycetota > Actinomycetes > Streptosporangiales > Nocardiopsidaceae > Nocardiopsis > Nocardiopsis halophila. Next base: position 182,941 of record NZ_ANAS01000022.1, read on the forward strand.
CGGCGCCCCCGGCGGCTCCGGGTCGACCTCGATCCGCTCCGGCTCGGAGCCCCGGCCCGCGTCCCCGCCCTTGTAGGGCCGCACGGTGAACTCGTACACCGCCCCGCTGAGCAGCCGGTCCACCGTCACCGACCGGGTCCCCCCGGCCTCGCCCTCCACCTGCGCGGGGAGCGCCACCTCCTCGTCCGGGTCCGGCCGCACCCGGCGCTGGAGGACCTGGTAGCGGGTGGCCCCCGGCACCGGATCCCAGCTCAGCCGCACGTCGCCGCCCTCGTCCTCCACGCCGACCTCCGGCGCCTGCCGGGGGCCGACCGCCACGTCCGGCAGCGGCCGCTCGTAGGCGCCGCCCAGGCCCAGGTCCCCGGCCAGCGCATCGGCGAACGCCGCCGCGATCTTCAGCTCGCCGCGGGCGTTGGGGTGGGTGGTGTCCCAGTTGTCGTCCTCGGCGGCGTACCCCTCGGCGGCGGGGGCCACCACCACCGGCCCGGGCCCGCTCAGCTGCGCCGCCAGCTCGGCCAGGCCCTCGTTGAACGCGCGGACCTTGCCGTTCAGTTCCTCGTCCCGCCCGGTCCCGGCCACGGGGGTGACCTCGCCGAGCACGATCTGCACCCCGCCGTCGGCCACCCGCGCCGCGGTCACCGCGTCGCGCACCGCCTCCAGCGCCCAGGCGGGCGAGGAGTCCTCGGCGAAGTCGTTGATCCCGGCCATGAACAGCAGGTAGTGCGGCTCGTACTCGGCCACGTGCTCACCGAGCGAGGCCGCGGTGTCCTCGGTCGTGGCCCCCCACACCCCGGCGTGGTCGGTGTCGAAGTCGGGGTCGGCGTAGGCGTCGCTGCCGGGCCTGCCGCTGTTCACGTCGAGCACGTCGTCGTAGGGGCCCACGAAGTCGGCGTCGACCCCCTCGTCCTCCAGGTGCCGCCAGAGCCGGTACCGCCAGGTGAAGTCGCCGCTGCTGCCCTGCACGACGGAGTCGCCCGCGACCAGGATGCGCGCGGTGCCCTCCGGCGGGGTCCCGCTCGCCGGAGGCGGCGACGGCTCCTCGTCCGGTGCGCCGGTGCGGAACGAGCCCAGCGCCGCCTGGATCACCAGCAGGGTCGCGAACATGGCCGCCAGGGCCACCCCGACCAGCCCGAGCGGGGTCGGCTCGAAGCGGGGCAGGCCGAGGCGGCGGGGCCGGGCCGTACCGCCGGTGCCGGCGCCGCCGCCGTCCCCGCCCCCGGCCCTGGCTTCGTCTTCGGCGCCCTCGCCGGGGCCGCCGTCCTCGTCCGCCACGCGTCCCTAGTCCTCGGTGTCCCTCGGCAGGCCGAGCAGCCGCTCGGCGATGATGTTGAGCTGCACCTCGGTGGTGCCGCCGTAGATCGTCATGGACCGGCCGAAGAGCATGTACCACGCCCAGATCCCGGTCGGCCCGCCCGGCTCCTCGCACACGGCCGCCCCGCCCTGGGCCTCCCACAGGTGGTCGGCCGCGCGCTGGGCGAACTCCACCCCCAGCAGCTTGCGCACGCTCGCCTCGGCACCGGGCTCGGTGCCGGAGAGCCGCTTGAGGGTGACCCGCAGCCCGAGCAGCTCCAGCACCTGCCCCTGGGCGATGAGCCGCCCCAGCCGGACCGCGACCTCCCGGTCGGCCGGGTCGGCGGGCGGCGCCGCGCCCCAGCCGTCCGGATCGGGCCCGGCCCGGTGGAAGCCGAGCAGCTCCTCCAGGCCCGCGCCGATCCCGTCGCCCGAGGACAGCGCCACCCGCTCGTTGCCCAGCGTCGTGCGGGCCACCCGCCAGCCGTCGCCGGGCGCGCCCACCACCCGGTCGTCGGGGACGAACACGTCGTCGAAGAAGACCTCGTTGAACAGGGCCTGGCCGGTGAGCTCGCGCAGCGGCCGCACCTGGACCCCGGGCGCGGCCATGTCCACCAGGAAGTAGGTGATGCCCTCGTGCTTGCCGGGCGCGGCCGGGTCGGTGCGGGCCAGGCAGATGCCCCACTGGGCGGACTGGGCCATCGACGTCCAGATCTTCTGCCCGGTGAGCCGGTACCCGCCCTCGACCCGCTCGGCGCGCATGGACAGCGCGGCCAGGTCCGACCCGGCGCCGGGCTCGCTGAACAGCTGGCACCACACGGTCTCGCCGCGCAGGGTGGGCCGCAGGAACCGCTCCTGCTGCTCCAGGGTGCCGTGCACGGCCAGCGACGGCAGCACCCAGGCGCCGATGGCGAGCCGCGGGCCCTTGACCCCCGCACGCCGCATCTCCTGCTCGATGAGCACCTGCTCCAGCGGGGAGGAGTCACGCCCCCACGGGCGGGGCAGGTGCGGCATCACCCAGCCCTCGTCGGCCAGGGCGGTGAAGCGCTCCCGCTCGTCGCCGATGGCGGCCAGCCGGTCGGCGTCGGCGCGGATCGCCGCACGCAGTTCCTCCCCGCCCAGGTCGGGGCCGATCTCGACGGTGCGGCGGCGCCCGGCCAGGGCCAGTTCGGCGACCGCGGCCGCCCGGTCGGCGGGCGTCCCGGCCAGGATCCGCAGGGCGCTGGCCCGGCGCAGGTGGCGGTGGGCGTCGTGCTCCCAGGTGAAGCCGATGCCGCCGTGCACCTGGATGCAGCCGCGGGCGCACTCCAGGGCGGTGTCGGGTGCGGTGAGCCCGGCGACGGCGGCGGCGAACCGGGCGGGGCCGGGGTCGGAGGGGCCGTCCGGGGTGCCGGGACGCTCGTCGTAGGCGCGCGCGGCGTCCCACACCGCGGCGCGGGCCTGCTCCAGCGCCACCGCCATGCGCGCGCACCGGTGCTTGACGCCCTGGAAGCCGCCGATGGGGCGGCCGAACTGGACGCGGACCTTGGCGTACTCGGCGGCGGCCTCCAGGCACCAGGCCGCCGTCCCGGCGGCCTCGGCGCCGAGCAGCACCGCGGCCACGCCTTCGGCGTCGCGGCGGTCCAGGCCGTCCAGGAGCGCGTCCGGTCCGACGGGGGCGCCGTCGGCGTGCAGCGCCGCGACGGCCCTTCCCCGGTCGAGCGGGGGCAGCGGCTCGGCGCGCACGGCGTCCGCGTCCAGCACCGCCCAGCCCTCGCTCCCGCCCCGGCGGTAGGGGGCGACCACGAACGCGGCCCCGGCACCGCCGGGAACCGGGCGCAGGGTGCCGGACAGGCGCAGCCCGCCGTCGGCCCCCTCCTCGGCCTCCAGCGGCGGACCGGGGGCGAACGCGGCGGTGTGCGCACCGCCGGCCAGGCCGGGCAGCAGCCGGGCGCGCAGGCCGGGGGCACCCCAGCGGTCGACCAGGGCCGAGGCGAGCACGGTGGGCGGGAACGGGCCGGGCACCAGGCCGCGGCCGAACTCCTCCAGGACCACGGCCAGCTCCAGCAGGCCGGCGCCCTGTCCTCCGTGCTCCTCGGGCAGGTGCAGGCCGAGGAGGCCCTGGTCGGCGAGCCCGGACCAGAACGGGGGCGGGCCCGGGTCGCCGGTGTCCTCCTCCCATCCGGCGTCCAGCCGTCCGATCCAGCCGCGGACCGACGCCGCCAGCTCCTCGTGGTCTCCGGTGAGTCCGATCGCCATGGCCAGCTCCCTGGGGGTCGGTCGCCAATGGAGCCAGACTAGAACTGGTTATATACACGCCGTCAACTACCATCGGACGACACGAGACGACACGGACCGGACGACTCCGGTGCGTGAACGCGTTCCAGAAAGGCGGGACCCGTGGTCGGACTGCTCGCGGCCCTGCTCTCGGCCGCGGTCTACTCGCTCGGACTGGCCGTCGAGCAGCGCGCGCTCCACGGCGCGCCCTCCATCGGGGTGCGGCGCCCCCTGCACCTGGCGAAGGTCCTGCTGACCAACCCGCGCTGGGTGGGGGGCTGCGCGATGGCGGCCCTTGGCAGCCTCGGCCTGGTGGTCGCCCTCGGCCTGGCCCCGGTATCGGTCGTCCAGCCCGCCTTCGCCGGCGGGATCGCCGTCATGCTCCTGCTGACCGCCCTGGTGCTGGGCGACCCCATCACGCGCGGGGAGAAGGCGGCGCTCGGGCTGATGCCCCTCGCCCTGCTGCTGCTGAGCCTGTCCCTGGGCGACGGCGGCGAGACCGGAACCGTGCCGGACATGCCGCTGCTGCTGGCGGTCAGCGTCGGCACGGTCGTGGCGTGCGTGGGGGCGGTGGCCCTGGCCTCCGGCGGGGGGCGGTACGTGTCGGCGGCGGCGATGGGCGCGGCCGCAGGGCTGGCCCAGGGCACGGCCGGGCTGCAGGGCAAGGGCCTGGGCGGACTCCTGGCGGACGAGGGCCTGCCCGCGGCGGTCCTCCCGGCGCTCGCCTCGCCCTTCCCCTACCTGTACGCGCTGGGGTGGGCGGTCGGGATCGTGCTGTTCCAGACGTCGATGCAGCGCGCGCGGGCGTCGATCACCGCGCCGGTCGCCAACGTGGCCGGGAACGTGTTCATGGTGGTCCTGGGCACGGTCATCTTCGACGAGGCCCTGCCGGACGACCCGCTGATGCTCGCCCTGCGGGCGGGCGGCTTCGCCCTCACGCTCGTCGTGGTGGTCCTGGTCCGCGGCAACGGCGCCCAGGCCGAGGCCGACACCACCCGCAAACGCGAGGCGGCCGGGGCGCTCTGAGACCGCGGCCGGGTGCGGCCGGGGCCGGATCCGGCCCCGGCCGGAGGGGTCAGGCCGAGACGGCGACCGCCTCGCCGAGGGCCGGGGCGGCGACCTCGGCCCAGGCGCCGATGACCTCGGCGGGCTCGGCGAGCTCGGGGTCGGCCAGCAGCAGGGCCGGCTCGACCACCCAGGCGCCCAGGTCGGACAGGAGCACCCGCAGGTCCTCCTCGATGTTGCGGCCGTTGCGCAGGTCCGGCACGGCCGCCATGGGCACCGCCACGCCCCGGCCCAGCCCCAGCTCCGGCAGCCGGTCCAGGAACACCTTGAGCAGGCCGGTGTAGGAGCCGTGGGTCTGGGGCGTGGCGACCAGCACCACGTCGGCGTCGCGCACCCGCTCGACGGCCTCGGCCACGTCCCGGCCCGCGTCGGCGGCCAGCAGCGCCGGGCCCAGTTCGGCCAGGTCGACGGTGTGGGGGGCGGTCTCCACCCCGGCCTGGGCGGCCAGGGCGCGGGCGGCGCGGTCGGCGGCCGCGGCCAGGGCGGACCGGGGTCGGGGATCGGCGACGAGCACGGTGAAACGGGTCATTGCGGTCTCCTGCTCCAAGTGGCGCGGCCCCCGGAAGGGCCGCGAAAGCGCATGTGGGGCGTCGGGCGCGTTGCGCGGGCGTCGTCGCCGGGCGGGAACGCGCCGGTCGGGCGGTGGAACGACGTCACCGGGAGGGACCGCGCCTCCCGCGGGGCCGGCGCCGTGCGCGGCCGGCGGCTCGGGCGCCGCCGAAACGGTTCGGCGGGGCGGGCGCAAGGGCGCCGGGAGCCGGGGAAGGAGAGAGGCGGGGACGCCACCGGTGGGCGGGGGCCGTGCCCCCGTAGGGCGCTAACTAAGACACAGGGCGCTGGCCTGCTGTCGGAGATCGACGTGCAGGCGCTGGACGAGCAGCTCACCGGCGGACATGCCCACCATCATGAGCGGACCCGGCGCTATGGTCAATGCATCATGGGCGGAAATGTCGCACCCCCCGGGTGTGGCATCGGGCACAGCACCGAGGAGAGGACCACCGAGCATGGGCGCGAGCCGGACGACCCTGACCAACGCACGGCTGCTCACCCCCGACGGCTTCGTCGACGGGTGGCTGAGCACCGAGGACGGGGCCATCGCCGACCTGGGCCCCGGGACACCGCCGAGCGGGCCGGGCGGGTCCGTCGACGCGGGCGGGCGCACCGTGATCCCCGGAACGGTGGACACCCACATCCACGGCGGAGCCGGGGCCGCGTTCACCGAGACCGACCCCGAGCGGCTCCGCTCGATCGTGGAGTTCAACCGCGGGAACGGGGTGACCACCCTGGTCGGCGGGCTGGTCGCGGCGACGCCGGAGGACACCCTGGAGCAGGTGCGGGCGCTGGCCGACCTGACCGAGGAAGGGCTGATCGCCGGCATGTTCCTGGAGGGGCCCTGGATCTCGGTGAACAAGCACGGTGCGCACGACCCCGCGCTGCTCCGCGACCCCGACACCGCCGAGTTCGACGCGCTACTCAAGGCCTCCCGCGGCCACCTGAAGATGATCACGGTCGCCCCGGAGCTGCCGGGCGCGCGGGAGCTGGTCGCCGCGGCCGCCTCGCAGGGCGTGACCGTGGCGGTGGGCCACACCGAGGCCACCTACGACCAGGCGCGGGCCGCATTCGACGCGGGGGCGACGGTGGCCACCCACCTGTACAACGCGATGCGGCCGTTCAACCACCGCGAGCCGGGGCCGATCGGGGCGGCGCTGACCGACGACCGGGTCACCGTCGAGCTGATCAACGACGGCGTGCACGTCCACCCGGCGGCGGCGGAGGTGGCCTTCGCCTCGGCCGGGGGCGACCGGATCACCCTGGTCACCGACGCGATGGCGGCGACCGGGCTGGGCGACGGCGAGTACACCCTGGGCAAGCTGCACGTGTGGGTGAGCGGGGGCGAGGCCCGCCTGGCGGACGGGACGATCGCCAGCAGCACCATCGTGCTCCCCGACGCGATCCGCCGCACGGTGGAGACCGTGGACGGCGTGGACCTGGAGACCGCGGCCCGCTCGGCCACCGCGGTCCCGGCCAGGGCCCTGGGGATCGAGGGCGTCGGCGAGCTGAGGCCGGGCTACCGCGCCGACCTGCTGGTGCTCGACGAGGACCTGTCCGTCGCCTCGGTGATGCACCGGGGGGCGTGGGTGGAGGAGCTGTAGGGCGGCGTCCGCCGGACGCCCACCCGGCCCGGCCGCACCTGGGCCGCACTCCCCCTGATCGCGCCTGTGCCGTCGGCCGACGGCACAGGCGTTGGTCGTCGAGTCCGCTCCGGTCCGCCGTCCTCAGCGCACTCGCCGCCGTGCGGCGCGCCTACCGGCTCCTGTGGCAGGGCGGCGGGGAGACAGGAACGGCGTGTTCGCCGGGGCACTCCGGCAGGCGGCGGCGCCGGTGCACCTCTCGGGCGCGGTGCGGAAGCGTTCGGCGGCCCCCTACACAAAGGCCGTCCGTCCTCGACGACGCAGCGGGGCGGAGCCAGGCACGCCCCTCGGGGGCCGATTCGGCGTTGGCGCGGGCCGTGTGGGCCACGGAGGGCCTCCTGACCTTCCTCAGGTGGTGATCCCGACAGTCCACACCTATGTCGGAGGCCCTCTCTCACTGTCGAATCGCAGCCGGGCCGTATCCGACCTCGGTGGTCAGTACAGGTAGGCGGACCCGCCCATCGGGGGCGACGTCCCCGCCCAGCGACCGCACAGCCCTGACCTGGGGTTGAACCGCCCTGGAGCGGCGTGTCACCGACAGATCACCTCCGCTTTACGCAAGACTGCCCGTGTCGACCCCGCTACGACGTGTTTCCACCGGGCTCGGCGGGGGTCCCCGGGGCGCGCCTCGGCCCGCACACCGGTGGAGGACCAAGGGCGGCCGCAGGCCGTCCTGCGCACAGGACAACCGCATACCGGATCTTTGCGCCCCTCACGCGAAGAAGACGAGCACCCATGTGCTGCGCCTTCCCTCCGCGCAGCCGTACCGGACCGATACGGCCAAGGGGGCGCCTGCCTTGCTGGAATCCATCACCACGCCGCTCGCACGGAGGCTGAGGCGGGGCACGACCGCCGCACTGCACCGGCTCCCCGCCGGTGCCCGCACCGGCCCTCTGGCCCTGCGCTGGAAGGCGCTGCTGGAGGCCGACGACCGCCTGGTCCCGGCGCTGCACCGCGGCCGCCCCGTGCTGGCGCACCGGTGGACCGGCCCGTTCAGCACCGGCGCGCTCGCCCTCCGGGCCCTGGAACGGTGCGCCGACCTCCTTGAGGGCGCCGGCATCGACTACTTCATGGTCAACGGGCGGGCCCCCGGCGAGTACACCGTCGGGGTGCACGAGGGCGACCGCGACCGCGTGCTGGACCTGCTCGCCGCCGCGGGCGCCGGCGAGGCCCTGTACGCCGCGGCCCTGCGCAAGGACCCGCGCGACTACCTGCGCCCCCTGGCCTCCCGCCGCTGTGCGCGCCGGCTGCGCGGCGCCGGGGCGGTACGCGTGGGGATGTTCGTCGCCGGGCCCGGCGCCCAGGTGGTGGCCGGCCCCGAGCACGGGTGCGTGATCGAGTTCTGGCGCGAGGCCCCCGCCGGGCCCCACGCCCCGGACGACGCCCGTGTGCGGTCCCGGCTGCGCGCCCCGCTGCCCGAGCACCCCGTCCCCGGCACCCTGGTCGCCCCGCGCCGCAACCGCGTCTCGGACGTGCTCCCGCCCGCCGAGCGCACACCCGCCCGGATCCGCGCCGGCCGGCGGGAGCACCCCACGTTCCCGGCGTTCGCCCGCCCCCTGCCCGACGACGTGGACTTCCCCGTCGACGCCGTCTTCACCTGGGTGGACGGCGCCGACCCGGCCTGGGCGGCGCGCCGGGACCGCCACCTTGCCGCGGCCGGAGCCGCCCCGCCGGACGGGACCGCGCGCTCCCGGTTCACCGACCGCGAGGAGCTGCGCTACGCGCTGCGCTCGCTGGAGATGTTCGCCGGCTTCGTGCGCACCGTGTACATCGTCACCGACGGCCAGCGCCCCGCCTGGCTGGACACCTCCTGCCCGCGGGTGCGCCTGGTGGACCACCGCGAGGTCTTCGGGCCCGGTGCGGACCTGCCGGTGTTCAACTCGCACGCCATCGAGACGCGGCTGCACCGGATCGAGGGCCTCAGCGAGCACTACCTCTACCTCAACGACGACGTCCTGTTCGCGCGGCCGGTCACCCCCGCCCTGTTCTTCCACCCCAACGGCATCGCCAAGGTGTTCCCCTCGCCCTTCCAGTTCGGGCTGGGCGAGGCGTCCCCGCAGGAGCGGGCGGTGGACGCGGCGGCCAAGAACAACCGGCGACTGCTGTGGGAGGAGTTCGGCCGCGCCGCCGCCCAGAAGTACAAGCACGCCCCCTTCGCCCACGTGAAGGAGGTGATGCGGGAGCTGGAGAAGCGCTTCCCGGACGCCGTCGCCCGCACCGCCGCCTCGCGCTTCCGCACGACCACGGACGTGTCGGTGGCCTCCTCCCTGCACCACACCTACGCCCTGCTGACCGGGCGCGCTGTGCAGGGCAGGATCCGCTCGGCCTACGTCGACCTGGCCGACACCGGCGGGGCCGCCGCCCGCCTGGAGCGGCTGCTGGCCGGGCGCTCGTACGACACCGTGTGCCTGAACGACACCGTGCCCGTGGACGAGGAGGACGAGCGGGCCGCCACGCGCGCGCTGCACCGGGTGCTGGAGGAGCGCTTCCCGTTCCCCTCCTCCATGGAGCGGCCCCTGCCCGCGGCGCCGGCCCCGGGAGAGGCGGCCTCCACCGGCCCGGAGGCGTCCGCGGTCCTCGAACCGGAGTCGGTGTGATCCCCGGATCAAGTGTGCTCCGCCCGGAGCTGCTCCTGCTCGCGGGATCCGCTCTCAACGCGGCCGCCGTGCCGCCCGGGTTCGATCCGCCCCGCGGGGCCGCCCTGGAGCTGCGCTCGCGGGGGACCACCGTGCGTCTGCCCGCCGACGTCTACCCGGCCTCCGAGGGGCGCTGGGGCGTGCGCGCGACGGCCGCCCTGGTCGCCCCGGACGCGCAGGGCGCCCCCGTCCCGTCGGACCTGGCCGCCGTGCGCCTGGAGCCGGGCGTGTGGACGGTGCGGTTCATCGTGTACGGACGCCTGGGGAGCCGTGCGTTCTGCCTCCAGGCGCCCGACGACGTCCGCCCGACCGAGGCCCCCGGGCTCGCTCTTGAGGCGGGCCCCGGGGGCCGGGCCACGGTGAGGATCGGCCCGCCCGCCCCCGCCGCACGGGTGGAGCAGGTGCACGTGCGCCCGCACGGCGTGCGGGTGGAAGGCCTCCTCCAGGGCCTGGAGGGCGAACCCGCGTGCCTGTTGCGCGCGCGGCGGCACCGGACCGAGCTGCCGGTGCACCCCGACCGCCGCCCCGACCCGCGCGGGACCGCGTTCGCCCTGGACCTGCCGCTGGAGCGGATGGCGCGCTCCTGCGGCGGCACCGACGAGGTCCGCTGGGTGGTGCGCTTCCGCCCCGCCTCGGGCGCCGACCTCACGGTCGGCCTGCCCCGCACCGACCTGGAGCGCCCCCGCGCCGCCCTTCCGGTGCCCGACGCGACGGTGCGCACCGGGCGCGGGGCGCCCCCGCTGCGCGTGCGCGTCTTCCACGACGGCCCGCTCCCCGGCGGCGGGACCGCGCTGGTGGCCGGGGTCCGACCGCTGCCCGCCCCCGCACCCCCGGGAGGAGACGCATGAAGATCACATACCTGGTGACCTGGGCCGACGCCATGGGCGGCACCGAGATGGCCGCCTTCTCCCAGGCCGCCGCCCTCGCCGGGCGGCACCGCACCGAGGTGCTCAGCGTGCTGCGCACCGCCGACGCCCCGTTCTTCGGCGTCGACCCGCGGGTGCGGGTGCGCCACCTGGTGGACGCCCGCGGCCCGGTCCGGCGGCCGGCCCGGCCCACGGGCCTGGACGAGGCGGCCTGCCGGGAGCTGGCCGGCCGGGACAGCGAGCTGGTCGACCCGCGCTGGGAGCCGGCCTACGACCGGCTGTGCGACATCGAGGCGGCCCGCGCGCTGCCGCACCTGGACACCGACGTGCTGGTGACCACCAGCCCGGCGCTGACGGCCCTGGCCGCCCCGCTGGCCCCGCCCGGCGCCGTGCTCGTCGCCCAGGAGCACCGGATCCCCGAGCTGCGCGGCCCGACCGGCGAGCCACTGCTGCCGTTCGCGCCCCGGGTGGACGCCCTGGTGGCGCTCACCGAACCGTCCCGGGCGTGGCTGGCCGAGACGCTGGGGCCGGCCGCCCCGCGCCTGGAGGCGATCCCCAACGCGGCCCCCGCCGGCCCGGTGCCGCGCTCGTCCCTGGACTCTGGAACGGTGCTGGTGGCGCGCCGCCTGGTCCCCGAGAAGGGGGTCGACGACGCGGTCCGGGCGTTCGCGCAGGTCGCCGACGACCACCCCGGCTGGCGGCTGCGGATCTGCGGCGAGGGCCCGGAGCTGCCCCGGCTGCGCGCCCTGGCCGCCGGGAACGACCTGCACGGCCGGGTGGAGTTCGCCGGGCCCACCGCCGACATGGCCGCCGAGTGGGCCCGGGCCGCGATCTGCCTGCTCCCCTCGCGGACCGAGGCGTTCGGGCTGGTCCTGACCGAGGCGCTGGCCGCGGGCGTCCCGGCCGTCGCCTACGACTGCCCCACCGGCCCGGCCGAGGTCGTGCGGCACGGTGTGGACGGGCTGCTGGCCGCCCCCGAGGACGTCGGCGGCCTGGCGACCTGCCTGGGCAAGCTGATGGAGGACGACGCGCTGCGCGCCGGGATGGGGCGGTCGGCCGTGCAGGGGGCGGAGCGGTTCGCCCCCGAGCGGATCGCGGCGCGCTGGGAGCGGCTCTACGGCGAGCTCCTGGAGGTCTCCCCCGAGGAGCGGGCCGCGGCCCGCGCGGAGCGCGCCGCCCGGTACGAGGCGGCGCGGGCGGTGCGGGGGCCGGCGCTGCGGGCGGTGCCCTGGGAGGGGACGCTTCCCCAGGCCGAGGGCGCCGACGCCTGCGAGGCCGAGTGGCGGCGCGACCGCCCGCACCTGGTGCGTTCGGGCGGCGGACTGGCCGAGGTGCGCGACGACCTGTTCCCCCGCCAGGCGGTGCGCGCCAACCTCGACCTGGTCGTCGACGCGCTGGAGCGCGTCGGCGTGCCGAACGCGCTCGTCCGCCACCGGGGCCGCAACCCGCGGGTGATGGTCCCCGGCGACCTGCGCGCCGACGCCCTGTCCGCGCTGGCGGGCGCGCTCGGCGCCCCGGGGGCCGAGCCCCCCGCGTACGCCCGGCCGATCCGGCCGCGCGGCCCGCTGCCGCAACCGGTGCCGCTGCCGATGTGCCCGTCCCTGGCCGCCTCGTCCGGGGTGCGGGTGTTCCGCCCGGTCCTCACCTCCGGGCGGACGCTGCGCTACGGCGAGGCCTACGGCGCCGACCTGGAGTTCTGGGACCCGGACCCGGCGTCCGGCGGCCGGGAGCTGGTGGCCCCGCACGGGTGCGCCGCCGGGGACCGGGTGGAGGCGGCCGCGCTGGGCGCGCGCGTGCGCACCCGCTTCGCCGGGCGGGAGTACCCGACGCTGGAGCCCTTCGCCCGGCCGCTGGTGGACGACGTGGACGTGCCCGTCGACGCCGTGGTCACCTGGGTGGACGGCACCGACCCGGCCTGGCGGCGCCGGTTCTCGGCGGCGCTGGCCGGGCACGGCGGGGGCGGCGGGGCCGACGGGGCCCTGGAGAACCGCTTCTCCGGCGCGGAGGAGCTGCGCTACACGCTGCGCTCGATCGCGATGTTCGCGCCGTGGGTGCGCCGGGTCCACGTGGTCACCGACGACCAGGTGCCGCCCTGGCTGGACGCCGCGCACCCGGACGTGCGGGTGGTCGACCACCGGGAGGTGTTCGCCCCGGCCGACCTGCCCACGTTCAACTCGCACGCCATCGAGTCCCGGCTGCACCGCATCCCCGGCCTCGCCGAGCACTTCCTGTACCTCAACGACGACATGTTCCTCGGGCGGCCGGTGGGTCCGGAGGCGTTCTTCGCCGGGAACGGGGCACCGCGGTTCTTCCCCTCCGCCACGGCGGTCCCGTTCGGCGCCCCGTCCGCGGAGGAGCCCGCGTTCTTCGCCGCGCAGAAGAACAACCGGGCCCTGCTGGAGCGGGCGTTCGGCCGGGCCCCGGTCTTCGCGATGCGCCACGCGCCCTACGCGCTGCGGCGGTCGGTGCTCCAAGAGCTGGAGGAGCGCTTCCCCGAGGAGTTCGCGGCCACCGCCGCCGCGCGCTTCCGGGGCCCCACCGACCTCTCGCCCGTGCCCCTGCACCACTACTACGCGCACCTGACGGGGCGCGCCTGGCCGGGATCGGTCGCCTACACCTATGTGGACCTGGGCGACCCGGGCCAGCACCGGAAGCTGGAATCCCTGCTCCAGCGCAAGCAAGAGGCGTTCTGCCTCACCGACGCGCCCCCCGACCATGTCCCCCGCGCCGAGCAGATCAGGCTCATGGGCGCGTTTCTGGAGAACTACTTCCCCCTCGCGCCGCCTTGGGAGCTCTAGCGGTCAGTCGTAGAGGAGAGGGGCTTCGCCGCCTCGATCCGAAAGGGGGAGACACGTGAAGATCGCCTACCTGCTGCACACGCTCTACGGGATCGGAGGGACCATCCGCACGGTGGTCAACCAGGCCGAGGCCATGGCCGCCCTGGGGCACCGCGTCGAGATCGTGTCACTGTTCCGGCACCGGGACGACCCGGTGCTGCCCGTGGGTCCCGGAGTCTAGGTGTCGTGGCTGGTCGACCTTCGCGAGCCGCCGGGGCCCGGGGCCGACCGGCCGTCGGCGCTCTACCCCGAGGAGGAGAAGCTCTACGGCAAGCACAGCGCGCGCACCGACGCACTGATCGCCGACCACCTCGGACAGTCCGCGCCCGACGTCGTGGTGGGCACGCGCGCGGGCATCAACGTCCTGTTGGCCCGCCTGAGACCCGAAGGCGCGGCCGTGGTGGGGCAGGAGCACCTGACGTACGGGATGTACGACCGCGCGCTGCTGCGCGTCATGGCCCGCGACTACCGGCGCCTGGACGCGGTCTGCCCGGTGACCGAGACCGACGCCCGGACCTACCGGTCCCGCATGCGCCTGCCGGGGGTGCGGGTGCAGGCGGTGCCCAACTGCGTGCCCGCCCCGGCGCTGCGCTCGGAGGGCGCCGGGCCGCCGAGCGTCGTCGCCGCGGGGCGGGTCACCGGCATGAAGGGCTTCGACCTGCTGCTGGAGGCCTTCGCCCGGGTGGCGCCCGACCACCCCGACTGGACGGTGCGGGTCTTCGGCCGGGGGCGGGGGCTGGAGGCGCGGCGCCGGCAGGTCCACGCGCTCGGGCTGGAGGACCGCGCGTTCATGATGGGGGCGCACCCGCGGATGGACGAGGTGTGGCCGATGGCCTCGCTGTGCGCGGTGCCCTCCCGGGACGAGCCGTTCGGGATGATCCTGGTGGAGGCGATGCGGACGGGGGTTCCGGTGCTGTCGTCGGACTGCCCGCACGGCCCGGCGGAGATCGTGCGGCAGGGCGAGGACGGGCTGCTCGTGGCCAATGAGGACCCCGACGCGCTCGCCCGGGGGCTGGACCGCCTGATGGGCGACGACGGGCTGCGGGCGCGGATGGGCGCGGCGGCGCTGCGCAATTCCGAGCGCTACTCCCCCGAGGCGGTGGCGCGCGTGCACGAGGCGCTGTTCCAGGACCTGACCGGCACGAAGAGTGAGGGCGGCGCGGCCACCCGGTCCGGGGGCGGGCGGCACCGGCGGCCGGTCCCGGTCCGGCGGGCCGCCCCGGACGACTGCACCGCCACCGTGGGCGGGGACGGGGTGGTGGAGCTGGGCTTCGCCACTCCCCCGGGCCTCGTGGTGCTGCGCCCGGTCGGGGCCGGGGCCGCCAAGCGCGCGGAGCGGCGGCTGTGCCCGGAGGGCGCGCGGACGGTCCACCTGGACCCCCGGGACTTCCCCGAGGGCACCACACGGTGGGACGTGCTCCGGTCGGACGCCCCGGACACGCCCGGCGAGGACGCCGAACCGCTCACCCCCGTCCCCGCGACCCTGGTCGACCTGCGTTCGGCACCCCACGACCCGCGCGCGGTGAAGCGGCTGGCGGTGGCGCTGCCCGAGCGCGGCCCGGACGGGCGGCTCCGGATCGCCGCTCGGCACGCGGACCGGTTCGCCGAGGCGGGTGAGGTGGCGGTGGCCGCCGACCGGATCACGGTGTCGGGGATCGTGCTGGGGGCGACCGCGCCCGACCTGGAGGCCGATCTGGTGCTGGGCGTGCGCGGCTCCCGCGGTGCCGGGGTCCGCCTGCCGTGCCCGGTGGACGCCGCGGGCCGTTTCCGCGCCCGGGTGCCCGTCGACGCCCTCGCCAAGGCGGGTCCGGCTCCCGTGGAAAGCAGGACGGCGGAAGGGGTGATCTGGGACGTCCGGCTGCGCACCGGGCGGGGTGAGCACCTGGTGGGCCGCTGCCTGCTCGGCACGGCCGACTGGAAGCGGGCCTGCCCCTACCCGTCGACCTCGGCCGTCGCCGCGGGCGGCACGGGCGGCACGGTCCGGGCGCGCCCGTACTACACCGACGGCGGCCACCTGGCGGTCCGGGTCGACCCCGCGGACGCGGCCGCGGACCCGCCGGTGGGAGAGGTGTCGCTGTGCTGGCTGCCGGGCCGCTCCCGGTTCGAGGTGACGGGGACCGTGCGCGCTCCGGAGGCCGCACCGGAGGAGGTGGCGGTCCGCCTGCTCCCGAAGGGCGGGGGCGACCCGGTGGAGCTCCCCGTGACCGCCGCCCGCACGGCGGCGGGGCTGCGATTCACCGCGGCGGTCCCCCTCGCGGGCCGCGACCGCCTGCCGTTCGGCCGCTGGCGGGTGGAGGTGGAGACCGGCGGAGAGGAAGCGGTCCGCACCCTGCCCGGGTGCCCCGGGCCGCTCCTCCGCCGCCGCTGGTGGAGGGGCGGGCTGCCGGTCTACGCCACGGCCGGCCCGGACAGCCGCGGCGGCACCGCGATCGAGCACGCCCCGGTGCGCGTCGTCCGGGCCCTGCGACGGCGGCTGCCCCCCGTCCCGGGGGCGGCCCGGTGGAAGGCCCGGAGGAAACGGAAGGGGCAGTGATCCGCCCCTCCGAAGGGCCCTCGGCCGGGCGGCACACGGGCGGACCGCGCACGCACGTCGAATAGCCGCGCAGGGGGCGGAGCACGGCTCCGCCCCCATTGCCGAGGTTTCCGTCGGGTCGGTGGGATGGACGCTGTCATGCGGTCGGCCCGTGTCCGCCGGCGTGGTGGAACTGTCGGCCGCGCCCTTCCGAGCGGTGCCACCGCTGCGGCGCGACCGGCAGCCCCGCCCCGGGTGCGCGCCCCTCTCCTCGCCGTTGATCTCGGGAGAGTCGGGGTAATACTCGCCGGTATTACCCCGACTCTCCCGAGATCAACGGGGGCGTCGATACGGGCGGCAGGCAGTGCCCCCGGGGGGGGCGGCCGGGGCCCGCAGAGCTCCACCACGCCAGCGGACACGACCGGCTGCCGACCGCCGCCCCTGAGGAACGGGCCCCTTCTCGTCGCTGCCCATCCCCCTGGCACCCCGGCGGCCCGCCGCCCGGCCGACCGGCGTGAGCGGGGCACCCGCCGTCCCCCGCACCACCGACCAACCGGCGGCCGACAGCCGACACCTGGGGAACCGCCCCACCTCGTCGTCGCCGCCATCCCCCCCCGGCACCCCGGCGGCCCGGCGCCCGGCAAGCAGCCCCGAGCGGGGCACCAGCCGGGGCCGTCGTCGCTGCCATCTCCCGGTACCGCGGAAGGCCCGGCGGCCGACCGGCGACACCGGGGAACCGCCCCGCCCTCTCGTCGCCGCCGTCACCCCTGGCACCGAAGGGCCCCGCCACCCGGCAAGCAGGCCGGAGCGGGGCACTGGCCGTCCGGTCGTCGCCGCTGTTCCGGTACCGCGAGAGGCCCGGCGGCCGACAGCCCAGGCCGGGGAACCGCCCCGCCCCGTCGTCGCCGCCCTCCGCCCGGCACCCCGGCGACCCGGCGCCCGGCAAGCAGCCCCGAGCGGGGTCCCGCTGTTCCCGTGTCGCCGCCTCTGCCCGGGCCCCGGCGGCCCTGCGGCCGACCGGGAGCCGGGGGACCGCCCCGCCTCTTCGCCTCCCGGGGCGTCGGCCCTCGGCGGAGGCGATGAAGCGCTCGCGGCCGACGGTGGCGCGTTCGACCGGGCCCATGGCGGCGGTGCGTCCGCCGGGCCACGGGGGCGCCCGGACGGCGACGCCCTCGGCACACCGTCCGGACACCGCCGGAGAACAGGAACCGGCGCCACCGGTCCGCCGCCCTGCCCTGCCCGCGAACACCCGGGGACCCCGGTCGCTCCGCTGCCGGACGGGGTCAGGTGCTTCCCGGTCCCGCTTCCTCCAGATCGGGGGCAGGGGTCTCCTGTCGGGGCGTCGGTGCCGGCACCGACGCCCCGGTACCGGCGGTGCCGACGGTGCCGCCGGTGCCGACGGTGCCGCCGGTGCCGCCGGTACCGGCGGTACCGGCGGTACCGTGGAGGTCGCCGAAGACGGCGTCCACGACCCGCGCGGCCGCCTTGCCGTCGTCGAGGGGGCAGAACCGGTCCACGAAGGCCGCGTACCGGTCGCTGTACTGCGACCGCACGGCGTCGGCGGCCCGCACCGCCTCCACCAGGCCGTCCTGGTCCTGGATCAGCGGACCTGGCGCGACCTCCTCGAAGTCGAAGTAGAAGCCGCGCAGCCGGTCCCGGTACTCCTCCAGGTCGTAGGTGTAGAAGAGCATCGGCCGCCCGGTGTTGGCGAAGTCGAACATCAGCGACGAGTAGTCGGTGACCAGAACGTCCGCCACCAGGAACAGCTCCTGCACCTCCGGATAGGCCGACACGTCCACGACGAACCCGTCGCCCGCGCCGGGCACCCGGTCGACGATGTTGGGGTGGCGGCGCACGAGCAGAACGTGCCCGTCCCCCAGCGCGTCGCGCATCCGCTCGATGTCCAGCCGCAGGTCCAGCTTGTACCGCCCCGGCGAGTAGAACCTGTCGTCCCGCCACGTGGGCGCGTACAGCACCGCCTTCTTGCCCTCGGGCAGCCCCAGCCGTGCGCGCACCGCGCGGGCCGTCTCCTCGCGCTCGGGCGAGTGGAAGATGTCGTTGCGCGGGTACCCGGTCTCCAGCACCGTCCCCTCGAACCGGAACGCCTGGCGCAGGATGGGCGTGGCCCAGGGGCTCGGCGAGACCAGGTAGTCCCACTGGGCCACCTCCCGGGCGAGCCGCTCGTGGTAGCCGCGGGCGGCGAAGCGCACCCGCTCGATGTCGAACCCGATCCGCTTGAGCATGGACCCGTGCCAGGTCTGCACCACGGTCTGGCCCTCGCGCTTGGCGAACCACGACGGCAGGTGGGCGTTGGTGACGACCACCTCCGAGGTCGCCAGCGCCTCGAAGTACTCCCGGCTCCCGTGCGGCACCGGCCGCACCGCCGGAGGCGTCCGCACCTGCCGGTCCCGGACCAGCCACAGCGACGGCGCCGAGGAGCGCCGGCGCCGCAGCTCCTCGAAGACCTCGCGCGGGCTGTCGGAGAACTGCTTGCCCGAGTAGCTGTCGAAGAGCACCTGCGAACGCACCCGCAGCTCCCGCATGGCCGGGTAGGCCTCCTCCCGCAGCCGCTTCTGCGCCCGCGAGCCCCGCTCCTCCGGGAGCAGGGCCGGGCCGACGGTGAGGACCGGCGTGGTGGCGTCGGCGGCGTCGAGCACCGCCGGGCACTCCGGGGAGTCGTCCGCGGCGGGCAGCCCGCCCAGCAGCACGCGCGAGGCCCGCACCGGCACCTGCGGAGCGGCCCCTGCGCCGGCGGCCGGCCCCTCGCCGGCCCCGGCGGTGCGCATGTGCAGCCGGTAGGAGCCCGAAGCCAGGGGAAGCGTGTCGCCGAAGCAGGAGACCGCGTCCACCGGAACGCGCGCTTGGAAGCGCGCCCCCTCGACCGCCAAGGGGAAGGCGTGCTCTTCGTTCCGCCCCTTCGCCTTGACCACCAGGCGGGGGCCGGGCGAGAGCGCCTCGCCCCCGGGGAGCACCCCCTCCAGGACCAGCACGCGCTCCTCCCAGCGGGCCGACCGCAGGACCGGCTGGGGGACGGAGACGCGCACGACGGCCGCGCCCGCATGGTCCTGCTCCACCGCCGCACAGCGCGTTCCGGACAGCAGCGGCTCGTCCGGCACCCCCTCGACGGAGAGCGCACGCGGTTCCACGCCTTCGCCGACCAGCCGGACCTCCCACCGCTCGCCGGCCACGGGCCCGCCCGGGGCGCGCCTGCGCTCCTCCAGCCCGTCGGCCAGGTCGCCGACCGGGAGGGCGCAGGTGAAGGCGCCGTCCTCGGTCAGGCGCAGCGCCACCTCCACCTCCCGGTCGCCCGGCAGGCGGCGCAGGCGCAGCGCCGCGCCGGGCGGCGGGGCGGCGACCGCGCCCTCCAGCACCAGGTGCCCGTCGGAGCAGGCGCGCCCGGTGACGGTGGCCCGGTCCGCGTTCACGAGCACCCGCAGGCCCCCGCCCCGCCACACCGGCCGGGCGGTGGTCCCCGGCGCCACCTGGGCGGACTCGGGGCGGCGCGGCGCGCCCGCGGCGGGGGAGGCGAGCGCGGCCGTGCGCGCGATGCCCCGGTTGACCACGGTCAGGTCGATCCGCCACTCCCCGGAGCGCCGCCCGTCCCGCCCGCCCAGCCGGAGCGGGTCGACCACCACCCGGTAGCCGCCCCAGTCGAGGCGGGCCCCGACGGCGTCGGGCGCGGCCGGGAACTCGGGGGCCTGGAAGACCTCCACCGGCAGCCGGAGGCGGCGCCCGCTGTCGGGGTCGACGGCGTGCGCGCGCACGAACTGCTGGTAGCGGCGGACCGGGCGCAGGTGCTTGAGGCACACCCTGCCCTCGACCACCAGCCTGCCGTCCTGCCAGGCGAGCCGCTCGGCCTTCTGGCGCAGCTTCAGCTCGGTGCCGAGCCGGTAGACGCGCCGCGGGACGCCGGCCGCGGGGTCGTCCTTGAACGGGTAGTCGCCGTAGTAGGCCAGGCCGTGCCGCACCGCGCCGGCCCGCCGCCTCTCGGCGCTCTTGTCGAAGGTGAGCACCTCCGCCAGGCGGTCCATGTCGCGGCGCCGCACCAGGTGCCATTTGAGCCGGTCGAGGGCGGGCAGCGAGGCGAGGGCGCGCGGGTGCGCCTGTGCCAGGTAGTCCTCGGCCAGGTCGCAGAAGAGCGTCCGGAAGCCGTCGTCGGCCTCGTCGAGCAGCTGCAGGAAGATGCGCAGGTCGCTGCCGAGGGCGGTGGCGTCCCACCGGCGGCGGTCCTCGGCGCCGCAGTGGCCGCCGACGAAGTCGGCGGTGGCGCGCACGGCCCGGAAGCGGTCCCGCAGCCCCTGCTCGTGCAGGCGGTCCTGGGTGATGGAGGCGTCGTCGCCCGGGCGCTCGCGCCACAGGTAGACGGGGCAGGAGTGCACGTCCACCCCCGAGGCCAGGAAGTGCGCCGGGATGACGGTGGCGATGTCCTCGTAGAGGACCCCTTCGGGGAAGGACAGCCGGTGGGCGTCCCAGAACGCGCGCCGCCACAGCTTGTTGGTGGCGAGCCGGTCGGTGAGCAGGGTGGTGCGGCGGGTCACGTGGGTGGCGCGGGCCGAGGCGCGGAAGATCCTGCGGTGCATCGGGGAGGGGCGGGTGCCCAGCTCGTCGAGGCGGTGCACGTTGCCGGTGGCGAAGTCCGACCCGGTCTCGCGCAGGCCGGCGAGCAGGGTGCCGAAGGCGTGCGGGGGGACGGCGTCGTCGCTGTCCACGAAGGCGAGGAAGTCGCCGCCCGCGTGCCGGACGCCGGTGTTGCGGGCCGCGCCGAGCCCGGCGTTGTCCTGCCGGACGAGCCGGACCCGGGGGTCGTCGCCGGCGTGCTCGGCGGCGATCCGGGCGCTGTCGTCGGGGGAGCCGTCGTCGACGACGACGATCTCCAGGTCGGTGAGGGTCTGGCCGCGGAGCGAGCGGAGGCAGGCGCCCAGGTACCTCTCCACGTTGTAGACGGGGACGATCACGCTGAGAGCGGGCATGCGCAGTCCAATCGGAGACCCGGCGGTGCCGGACACCATCCTTTCTGTAGTTATATAACTACTCTGCGTTGTCATCGCGGGTCCATGACACGCGATCACCGGACGATTCGCCCCCTGGGGCGGACCCCCGGCCTCCGGGGACGGCGCCGTTCCCCAGGCCGCGGCGCCGTGGTCGCGGCGTCCCCTCCGGCCCGCCTCAGGGGGCCGCGACGACCTTGACGGCCAGGCGGTCGGCGCTGGAGAAGTACACCCGCACCGTGCACCGGCGCGGGCGCAGCAGGCCCAGCGGGCCCAGGCGCGCCCCGGGGCGGCGCGGGCCCGGCACCGTCAGGTCCGGGTGGGTGAAGACCGGTGTGGTGCGCAGGACGTCGGTGTCCAGGCGGCACAGCCCGGTCCGGTCGGCCCCCTCGTCCGGGCGCAGCCACAGGTCCCAGATGGCCTCCTCGCCCCGGAAACGGGAGGCGAACACGCGCGCGGGCAGCTCCGCGCGGAAGCCGCCCCCGCCCGCCGCCCGGGCCGGCGCCTCCGCCTCGCACACACCGCTCCCCCGCCGCACCGCCTCCACCCGCGCCCCCGGACCCGGCTCGGCGCCCCACAGCTCTCCCACCACGGTGATGCGCCCCTCCTCCGTGCGCACCGAACGCACCTCGGCGTGCACGGTCCGCACGCGGCTGCGCACGGCCGGGGCGCCGTCCTCGCCCACGTACGGCAGGAGCGACCGCAGCCCCGGCGCCTCCCGGGACAGGCGCGGGGCCCCCAGGTAGCCCGACGTGTCGCAGGCGGCGCATCCGACCGCCGTCTCGGCGCCATCCGGGCGGCGGAGCGCGACCCGCCACTCCCCCTCGCCCGGTCCGCCCAGCCGGGGGACGACCGCCGTCCCCGCCTCCGCCGGGAACACGGCGGCCTCGGCCCCGCGCCCGCCGCCCGCACCCCCGGTTCGGCGGTGCAGGACCACCTCGGACCCCTCGGGCGCGCCGTGCAGGTCGATGCGGACGTCGCCGGAGCCGTCGACCGAGACCCGCCCCTGGACCTCCTGCGACCGGCGCTTGGCCGCCTCCTCCAGGACCGCCTCGAAGCGCTCCGCGCTGTGCGCCTCGTCGAACCGCTCGGCCCCGATCCGCGCCGCCTCGCCCATCTCCGAGCGCGCACGGGGGTCGCCCAGCACCACCCGCAGCGCGTCGGCCATGGCCTCCGCGTCCCCGGGCGGCACGAGCAGCCCCTCCTTGCCCGAGGTGATGATGTTGCGGGGCCCGTGGTCGCAGTCGGCGCTCACCACGGGCAGCCCGAGCGACATCGCCTCCACCAGGACGTTGCCGAACGGCTCGCGCTTGGACGGCAGGGCGAACACCGCCCCCTTGGCCAGTTCCCAGGGCAGGCGCTCGGTCGGGCCCATCAGGTGGGCCCGCTCGTACAGGCCGCGCTCCTCGATCACGCCCCGGATCCGCGCCTTCTCCGGGCCTCCCCCGTGGATGCGCAGGCCCCATTCGGGGAACTCCCCGCTCACCTTCGCGAACGCCTCCACCAGGACGTCGAAGCCCTTGTGCGGCTTGAGCACGCCCCCGGTCACGATGAACGGGGCGCCGGCCGCGCGCAGGCCGCCCCCGCCGGCCGGGGGCACGCAGTTGGGCACCGCGGGCATGGAGTGCCCGCCGCCGGTGTCGGCCTGGAGGCGCTCGGCGACCTCCGGGGTGAGCACGGTGACCGCGTCCATCGCCCGGTAGGCGGGGTACAGCTCCCGCTTCACCTCGCGGGCGTAGCCCCAGGGGTGCGAGTGCTCCTGGGCCAAGCGCAGGTAGCCGCCGCCGTCCGCGCGCGCGAGCACCACGGTGATCCTCGGGTTGGAGCTGACCACCGCGTCGGCGTCGGTCCCGGCGAGGTAGCGCAGCAGCCGGAGCTCGGCCAGGCGCCCCACCTTGGGGGGCTTCTGCGCGGGGTCGTCCGGGTAGACGCGGGGGCGCTGCACCGCCAGCGGGTCCTCGGCGTCGCCGGTGGGCGACTCGGGGCGCACGTCGGTCAGGTTCACCACCCGCACCCGCGGGTCGAGCGGGAACGGGGACCGGTCCCGGGCCCGCCGCAGCGCCACCACCTCCACCTCGTGCCGGCCGGCGAGCGCCCCGGCCAGGTTGTGCACGGCGCTGACCACACCCCCGATGTGGTCGCGGTCCACGATGAGAAACGCGATCTTCACGGTGCCCCTCCCCCTCGCTCCTGACCGCCACCTTCGCCGCCGCCGGGGGCGCCCGCCACGACCGGCCCGGCGTGTCGCGGCCGTTGCTACGGATGAGTAACGCTACTGAGGGTGACAATGGCAGTGCTGTGAAGGCATGTCCGAGCGTGAGGAGGCGCCATGGCCAAGAAGAAGAACGCGCGTTCCCGTACGGCGCCGCCGCCCGCCGAGACCGCCGAGAGCGAGCAGCTCTCGCGCCTGGCCGAGGCTCTGGCCAAGTACGGTGTCGGCACACGGGTGATCCGCAGAGAGCCGCCCGTGCTGCGGGTGAGCAACCCCGACTCCGAGTACGCGGTGGAGGACGTGGGCTGCGAGCGCCGCGAGCACGGCCACGCCTTCCTCGCCTCCTTCGGCGTCCACCTGGGCACCAGCGAGAGCATCCCGCTGACCGCCCGCAAGGTCGCCTGGCTGGTGGGCGCCACGGACCGGTGACCCGCCGGCCCGCGGACCGGGGCCGCACGCGGTGTTCGCCCGGTGTTCGCCGGGCGTCCCCCGCGGGTCCGGTCCCGCGGCCCGGCGGGCGGCTACCGTGGCCGCCGTGACGACCTTCGTGCACACCGCCGACCTGCACCTGGACGGCCCGCTGCGGGGCCTGTCGCCGCGCCGGCCCGAGGCCGGGCGCACCGCCCGCGACGCCGCCGCCGAGGTGCTCGAACCGCTCGCCGACCTGGTCCTGGCCCAGGGCGCCGCCGCCCTGGTGGTCGCCGGGGACCTGTGGGACCGCGACCACCACCGCGAGGAGACCGTCCGCCGCCTGCGCGAGCAGGCCGAGCGCCTGCACGCCGCGGACGCGGCCGTCGTCGTCGCCGACGGGCCCCACGACACCGCCTACCCGGGCCGCCTGGCCTGGCCCCTGCCGCCCAACGTGCACCGGTTCGGCCCCGGTGCGCCCCGCACGGTGGTCCTGGACGGCGCCGGGCTGGCCTTCCACGGGTCCGACACGGCCCCGCGCCCGGGCGCCGCCGCCGTCCACGGCCTGCCGGCACCGGTGCCGGGGGCGGCCAACGTGGGCGTCCTGCACGTCCCGTTCGCCCCGGCGGCCATGGACGCCCTGGAACGGATGGGCTACGACTACTGGGCGCTCGGCCACGAGCACCGCAGGACCGTGGTGTCGGCGGACCCGTGGATCGTCTACCCGGGCACCCCGCAGGGACGCCACTCCGGCGAGCCGGGCCCGAAGGGCGCCACGGTGGCGGCCGTCGGGGACGGGCGCGTCACCGGCGTCCGCCACCACGAGCTGGCCGGGGTCCGCTGGGAGCGCCTGGAGGTGGACTGCGCGGCCGGCGGGCTGTCCGCGGGGCTGTCCCGCGCCCGCGAGGCCCTGGGCCGGGCGGTCGCCGATCTGTCCCCGGGGCAGCGGCTGGCCGCCGAGCTGGCCCCCGTGGGCCCGGCCCCGTCCCCCGAGACGCTCTCCTCCCTGGTCTCCGCCCTCGACGCCGAGGCCCCGGCCCAAGTGCTGTCGGTGACCGGGCCCGCCCCGATGCAGGTGCCCCGGCCCCGCCGGAGGGCGCTGAGCCCGATCTCCTGACCCCTCTTCCGCTCCCTCTTCTGAGCGCCGCGGGCGCGTGGCCGCGCCGCTCCCCGGGCATCACCGGGGGGTGGCAGACGTGCAGCGGTCCGACGACGGGCACCACCTCCTGATCGGGGGGCGCCGGTGGCGCGCCTCCGATCCCGAGCTGCCCGAGGACGTGCGCCGCCGCCTGGTGGACCACCTGATGGATGCGCGGCGGGCGGTGGCCGCGGCGCGCCGCGCGGACGACCGGGAGGCCGAGCGCAGGGCCCGCGCGCGGGTGCACACGGCCAAGACCGGCCTCGGCGAACGCGGGACCCCGTGGTGGGAACAGCCCCTGCCGGACCGCCGCACCCGCTGGGAGGAGGCCCTGCGCGCCCTCGATCCGTGACCGGGTGCGCCGTCGGTGAACGAGGCGTGCCGGCCCTGTCTCGAACGACCGGCCGGACGGGGCGGCGGGCATCGGGAGTGGTGAGACCACCACTATGGGCGCCCAAGGCGGTGGTCTCACCGCTCCCGATGCCCCGAGCCCCCTCTGGCACCCGATATGCACCGCGATGCCGCGCCTGGCCGACCCTCCGACGGCCCGCCGCCCGATACGCGGGCACGGATGCGGCGCCCGCCGTTCCGCCACCGCCCTCTCGGGTGACCGCCCGCACGCCGAACGCTCGACAGCAGTGCCGCAAGGACCGCCGGCCTTCCCCGGCCGCCGCCCTCCACCTGGCACTCCGCCGACCCGGCGCCCGGCAGGCGACCATGAGCCGGGACCACTCGGCTCCTCTGCCGCCGGCGGACCGCAGGAACTCAAAAGGTTGGCCTTGGAAAAGCGTTGCGAACGCGTTTCGCCTTGCCGACGGGGCCCGACCGACACACCGTTGCCGTCAGGGGTACGACGGCCGAGGGAGCGGGGGAACCACCATGGGGCCAGAGCGGCGTCGCCGTACACGGCGGCCTTCGGGATCGGGGGCTGACCGGTGACCGTCCTCGTCACCGGGGCCACCGGCTACATCGGCGGACGGCTGGTCCCCGAGCTGCTCGCGGCCGGGCGCCGGGTGCGCTGCCTGGCACGCTCCCCCGAGAGGCTGCGCGACCACCCGTGGCGCGAGAGCGTCGAGGTGGTGCAGGGCGACGTCCTGGACGCCGCCTCGCTCAGGCCGGCCCTGCAGGGCGTGCGGACGGCCTACTACCTCGTGCACTCGATGGGCGGCGGGAGCGGTTTCGCCGAAGAGGACGCACGGGCGGCCCGCACCTTCGCCCACGCGGCCGCCGAGGCCGGCGTGGAGCGCATCGTCTACCTGGGAGGGCTCGCCCCCGAGCGCGGCCCGCTCTCCCCGCACCTGGCCTCCCGGCGCCGCGTGGGGCGCATCCTGCTCGACGGCCCGGTCCCCGCCGTCGTGCTCCAGGCCGCGGTCATCCTCGGCTCGGGGTCGGCCTCCTTCGAGATGCTGCGCTACCTGACCGAGCGCCTTCCCGTGATGGTCGCGCCGCGGTGGGTGCGCACCCGGGTGCAGCCGATCGCCGTCCGTGACGTGCTGCGCCTGCTGGTCAGAGCCGATGGGCTGCCCCCGGGCACCGATCGGGCCTATGACGTGGGCGGGCCCGACGTGCTCACCTACGCCGACATGATCCAGCGCTTCGCCCGCGCCGCGGGCATCGGACGCAGGCTGATCCTGCCGGTCCCGGTGCTCACCCCGCGGCTGTCCGGCCTGTGGGTCGGCCTGGTCACGCCCGTCCCCGCGGCGGTGGCCCGCCCGCTGGCGGAATCGCTGCGGCACGAGGTGGTCTGCCGCGAGGACGACCTGGCCGACGCCCTGCAGGACCACGAGCGCCTGGACACCGACGCGGCACTGCGCCTGGCGCTGCAGCGCATCGGCGAGGCCGACGTCGCCACCCGGTGGTCCTCGGCCTCCTGGCCCAAGGCGCCCTCGGACCCGCTGCCCACGGACCCCGGCTGGGCGGGCGGCTCGCTGTACACCGACACCAGGGAGCGGGCGACCCGCGCCTCCCCCGAGGCGCTGTGGCGCGTGGTGGAGGGCATCGGCGGGGAGAACGGCTGGTACTCCTGGCCCCTGGCCTGGGCCGCCCGCGGCTGGATCGACCGCGCGGTCGGGGGCGTGGGCCTGCGGCGGGGGCGGCGCGACCCCCGGCGGCTCCGGGTCGGCGACTCCCTGGACTTCTGGCGGGTGGAGGAGATCGAGCCGGGACGGCTGCTGCGGTTGCGCGCCGAGATGCGCCTGCCCGGACTCGCCTGGCTGGAGCTGGGCACCGAGGTCCGCGACGGGCGCACCCGGTACCGGCAGCGGGCGCTGTTCCACCCGCGCGGACTGGCCGGCCAGCTCTACTGGTGGTCGGTGCGCCCCTTCCACGGCATCGTGTTCGGCTCGATGGCCCGCAACATCGTCCGCGCCGCCGAGCGAGAGCCGCGGACGGGCGGGGAGCCCCGGTGACGGCGCCGGGCGGCCGGTCAGCCGCCCGGGCCCGGCTCCGGGGGGACGGACCGCCCGGCCAGGGCGTCGAGGGTGGCGCCGATCCGGGACAGCCAGTCCGCGATGACCTCCAGCTCCCCGACCGAGTAGCGGTCGTGCAGGGCGGTCATCGCCTCCCTGATCCCCGTCCCGCCGGGTACCGGGGGCCTTTCGGCGCCGACGGCGGGGCGGACGACCACCTTGCGGCGGTCCTCGGGGTGGCGGTCGCGGACCACCAGGCCGCGGGCCTCCAGCCGGTCGACCACCCCGGTCACCGACCCGGTGGTCAGGCGCAGGTCCCGGGCGATCTCGCCCGGGGTCATCGGGCCGCCGACCTTCAGCAGGGCGTAGCACTGGAAGTCGCTGGGGTTGAGCCCGGAGCCGTCGGACATCGCGTGCAGCAGGCGGATGAGCCCGGCGGCCAGGCGCTGTCCGTCGTTCTGGATGTCCAGGTACAGCTCTTCGCGCCCGCCGTGCGGCGGCTTCCCCTCCGCCCCGCCGGCGGGGTCCGCCGATCCGGCGGGATCCTCCATCGGGCACCTCCCCACTCCCCGACTGCGCCGGAGAGCCGGTGCGCCGCCGTGTCCGGGACTGGATTCTAGGCGCTCAGGGCCTTCGGGGGACAACGGCGCCCGGGCTTGACGCGGGACACCGCCGATGATTTATCTTGTTTTCCAAGATAAATGGAAAACAAGATATTGATGACGCACACCACACACGGAGGACGAGTGATGCGCGGCAGGACACGCGGCCGGAGGGCCTGGTACGGCGCGGCCGTACTGGTCGTCCTGGTCTGGCTGGCGGCGGCGGGGCCGCTCGGTTCGGCCATGGGCCGGCTCTCGGACGCGCAGACCAACGACGCCTCGGCGTTCCTGCCGGTGGGCGCCGAGTCCACGCAGGTCCAGCAGGAGCGCGAGGCGTTCGACGACTCGGCCGCGGTTCCGGCGATCGCCGTCTACTCGGCGGACGGCCCGATGGGGCCGCAGAGCCTGGCCGCGATCTCCGAGGACGCCGAGCGCGTCTCCGGTGAGCCCTGGGTCGACGGCGAGGTCGCCGGCCCGGTCCCCGGGACCGAGGACGAGAGCGTCGCCCAGATCGTGGTGCCGATCGCGGAGTCGGCCGACACCGGCGAGGCCGTGGAGGACCTGCGCGCCCTCCTGGCCGACAGCGCCCTGGAGGGGGCCGAGGTCCAGGTGACCGGCCCCGCGGGGATCAGCGCCGACCTGTCGGCCGCCTTCGGGGGCATCGACGGGACGCTGCTGGCCGTCGCCCTGGCCGCGGTGCTGGTCATCCTCATCGCCGTGTACCGCTCCCCGCTGCTGCCCCTGGTGGTGATCACCGCCTCGCTGCTCGCCCTGGTGCTGGCGGCCGCGGCGGTCGGGGCCGCGGCGGAGGCCGGCCTGGTCGACCTCAACGGCCAGAGCCAGGGCATCCTGTTCATCCTGGTCGTCGGCGCCTGCACCGACTACGCCCTGCTGCTGGTCGCCCGACAGCGCGAGGCCCTGCGCTCCGGCGCCGACCCCGTGCGGGCGGTGCGATCGGCCGTGCGCGGCACCGCCGCCCCGATCCTGGCCTCGGGCGGGACCGTCATCCTCGGCGTCCTGTGCCTGCTCGCCAGCGACCTGTCCTCCAACCGCGGCCTGGGACCGGTCGCCGCCCTGGGCATCGCCGCCGCCCTGGTCTCCGCGCTGACCTTCCTGCCCGCGGCGCTCCTCCTGCTGGGCCGGGGCGCCTTCTGGCCGTTCGCCCCGCGCCCGGACGGCGCGGCCTCCGACCCGGACGCCGACGCCCCGCTCCGGTCGGTCCTGCGCGCGCACCCCCTCTGGGGGCGCATCGCCCGGGTGGTCGAGCGCCGGCCGCGCGCCCTGTGGGTGGGCACCACGCTGCTGCTGGCGGCGGCCGCCGCCTTCGTCCCGCAGTTCGAGGCCGAGGGCACCTCGCAGCTCGACGTCTTCCGCACCGAGGTCGAGGCCGTCGAGGGGCAGCGCACCATCGACCGGGCCTTCGGCGCGGAGGCCGGGGCGGTACCGGCCGTCGTGACCGCCGAGGCCGGGCGGGCCGACGACGTCGCCGCCGCGGCCGAGGGGGTCGCGGGCGTCACCGGAGCGCAGGTCCTGACCGACGGCCCCGGGCCGAGCGCGGGCCAGGCCCCGGGGCAGGCGGCTGAACCGGCCGAGCCGCGGGTCGAGGACGGACGCGTGCTGCTGGAGGTCTCCCTGGCCGCGCCGGCCGAATCCTCCGAGGCGGTGGACACCGTCCGTGACCTGCGCGACGGGGTCCACGCGGTGCCCGGCGCCGACGCGCGCGTCGGCGGGACCGCGGCGGTCGCCCTGGACACCCTGGAGACTTCGGAGCGCGACCTGGCGGTCGTCATCCCGCTCGTGCTCGCGGTGGTCCTGGCGGTCCTGGTGGTGCTGCTCCGGTCGGTGGTCGCCCCCGTGCTGCTGATCGCCACCACCGTGCTGTCCTTCGGCTCCGCACTGGGCGCGGGGGCGCTGGTCTTCGACCACGTGCTCGACCTGCCCGGGGCCGACCCGGTGGTCCCGCTCTTCGCGTTCGTGTTCCTGGTGGCGCTGGGGATCGACTACAACATCTTCCTCATGACCCGGGCCCGGGAGGAGGCGGTGCGCCACGGCCACAGGGAAGGGGTGCTGCGCGCGCTCACGCTCACCGGAGGGGTGATCACCTCGGCCGGCGTGGTGCTCGCCGCGACCTTCGCGGCGCTGGCCGTGCTGCCCATCCTCTTCCTGCTCCAGCTGGCGTTCCTGGTCTCCTTCGGGGTCCTGCTCGACGCCCTGCTGGTCCGCTCGCTCCTCGTCCCCGCACTGAGCCTGGACGTCGGCCGGCGGATGTGGTGGCCCTCCCGCCTGTCCCGCCGCACCGAGGACGCCGAGCGGCAGGAGGGGCCGGAGGGGCCGGAACGGCCCGCCTCCGATTCCGCTGGGACGACCGAGGGCACGGGGGCCGACCGCGTGAACCCCGACTGACCCCGCCGGGAAACAGGAAAGGGGGCCCTGCCGATGGCAGGGCCCCCTTTCCCCGGGCACGCTCCCAGAGGCGCGCCCGGTGATGCGCGCGTGACGCGCAGAACATGAAAAAGCCCCTGACCGTGCGATCTCATCGCAGGTCAGGGGCTTCTTCTCAGGGGTGGAGGTGGCGGGAATCGAACCCGCGTCCTTCAGCACCGCACCAGAGCTTCTCCGGGCGCAGTCCGTGCTGTCGTTCTACTCGGCCCCAGCGCTACCACGGACAGTTCGCTGACAGGCCCAGCCACGAAGATGTCCCACCAGGCCCCGTGGCCTGATCCCGGTGGTGAGTCCTCTTAACGATGCCGGACACTGAGCCGAGGACAGGCCCAGGCCGACAGAGTTGCTATCGCTTAGGCAGCGAGAGCGAACTCAGTGCGCTTGGAATTGGCACTTGATATTTAATGCGAATGCAGGATTAACGAGGTCACAAACGCAACCCTCGGCCCGCTTCCCCTGAAACGATCACCGAAGTCGAAACCGATCACCCCCTGTGGAGTTGTCAACGGGCCCGGGGCCCGCGCGCGGGGAGCCGAAGCCCCCCGAGGGCGCCTCGGGCGGTCGCGGGTGCCTGAGCCCCCGCCCCGTCCAGGGCGTCCTGCGTTCCAACGCTACCGGTACAACGCACGGGACGCCAAGCTGATTCCCGCTCGGGCCCCCGAACACGCAGAAACCCTCGCGGGCGCGGACGGGATCCATCAACGCGGCCCGCGAGGGCGGCCGGCAGGGTCGGGCCGGCCTTCCTGCGGCAGAGCCACCCCCGAGATGAGGCCCTGCCTCCTGGACTGAGTGACGCGACCCCCCATCGCGTCGCCCGGTCACCAGGAAGGACGCCCCCGGAGGCGGACAAGGTTGCCCCGAATGCCGACTTTGCTGCGATTTTCCCGGCCGGTCAGCCGCCGATGGGCGGCTCGGCCCCGGTCTGCTCCCCGGTACCGGGGGTCTGGCCGGGGCTCTGTCCGGGGGTCTGGCCGGGGGTCTGGCCCGTGTCCTGGCCTCCGGCGCCCTCGCCGGTGTCCCCGCCCTCGGCTCCGTCCGCGCCCTCCTGCTCCTCGGAGGACCCGGGCTCCTCGGCCGTCTTCGGCTCGGCGTAGCCGGCCTCGACGTACCCGGCCGGCAGCCCCTGGAGGAAGGTGTTCCCGGCCACCAGCGCGTACTGGTCCCACACCTGCTCCGGGTCGACCTCGGCCACCGCGGCGAACGCGACGTTCCCCTGGTAGCCCACGAACCACTGCACGGTGGTCGCATCCCCGCCGATGGTCTGCTCCACCTGGCCGACCTGCCCGTGCACCGGGACCGTCCCCAGGTTGGCCGGGGTCGCCTGGCCGCGCTCCACCGTCGCGCGCATCATCTGCCGGAGCGCCTCGACCGTGGCGCCGTCCAGCTTCTCCCCGTCGGCCGCCTCGGCGGCCATCTGGTCGTCGGCGTCCACGGCCAGGCGCGGCGCGTGCCAGGTGCCGTCGGCCACCGCGCCGGCCGCCAGCGCCATCCCCAGCGGGCTGACGGTGACGCCCTCGGCACCGGTCATCGCCCCGGCGGTCTCGGCCGCTCCCCCGCCCGCGGAGACCTCGCCGCTGTAGGTGGGCAGCGACAGCCGCCAGTCCGCGCCGATCCCGAAGTCGGCCGCGGTCCGGCGCAGCTCCTCCTCGCCGACGTCGGTGGCCAGCCCGGCCAGCGCCGAAGTGCAGCCGTTGGCGAAGGCGCTCTCCAGCGTCTGCGGCTGCGCCCACACCCCGTTGGGGCCCTCATTGCCGAAGGTCTGCCCGCCGACCTCGGTGCTCTCCTGGCACGCGAGCGAGCCGTCGGCGGTGGCCGCCCCGCTGCGCAGCGCCGCGGCGGCCGAGACGATGGAGAACGCCCCGCCCGGCCGGTACTGCGCGTTCAGCGCACCGTCGTTGTCGAAGGAGGCCGGGTCGCCCGCGGCCGAGAGCACCTCTCCGGTGCGCACGTCGACCGCGACCAGGTGCGCACGCCCGGGCATCGCCTCCAGCGCGTCCTGCGCCGCCTGCTGGGCGGTCAGGTCCAGGGTGGTGGTCAGCGCGCCGCTGGCGGCCCCCGGCCACTCCTTGAGCACCCCGGTCTGCCCGCCGTCGGCGTCCAGGGTGACGACCTGGGTGGTGGCGGTCCCGGCCAGGCGGTGCTGGAAGACGTTCTGCAGACCGCTCAGGCCGACCGTGTCGCCGGCCTGGTAGGCGCTGGCCACCCGGGAGGAGATGTTGTGCTCGGCCGTCCCGGCGACCTCGCCCACCACCGACCGCGCGGCGCGCGGGCTCAGCGGCATGCGCTCCTCGCGGGTCTGCACCCCGGTGATCCCCTCGGCCTCGGAGAGCACCTCGGCGTCCACGTCCTTGGTGCGCATCAGCACCAGCGGCTGGAAGTCCTCCGGCGGGGCCGAGCGGACGCGGTCGGTCATCGGGGCGGGGTCCTCGCCCAGCAGCTCGGCCAGTTCGGTGATGCCGGCGCCGCCGTCCTCCAGCTCGGCGGGGACGACCCCGAACTCGGTCACCTCCGCCTCGCCCACCAGGGGCTCGCCGTTGCGGTCGAAGACGCGGCCGCGGTCGGGCACGTCGTAGTTGACCGCCAGCCGCTCCCCCGCGCCCAGGTCGGGGTGGATCACCGAGGGGTCCCAGGCGATGCGCCAGCCGTCGCCGCCGCGGTTCAGCTCCATCCGCCCGGTGTACTTCCACACCGGGTCGCCGATGCCCAGGTCGGCCTGGGCCTCGAACGCGGCGGTGGCGCCGTCGTCCTCCAGCTCCACCGGCCCCAGGCCGAACCGCACGCCGGCCAGGTCGAGCTGGTCGTGCGCGCTCTCCAGGGCCGCGGCGACCTCCTCGGGGTCGCCGTCGGTCTGGCGGGCGGCGGCCTCGAACTCCCCCGCCTGCCAGTCCAGCAGGAAGGTCCGGACCGCCACGTCCGGGTAGGGCTGGGGCGCGCACGCGGCGAGCGCCGCCGCGGCGGCCAGGCCCGTTCCTGCGCTGAGGTACCGGCGGATGTGACGGGGGGACACCCTGGCTGTTCCTTTCACCTCGCCTAGCGGCGGCGGCGCAGGGCGCGCTCGATGTCGCGCTGCGCCTCGCGCGCGGCGATGTCCTGGCGCTTGTCGTGGCTTCGCTTACCGCGGGCCAGGGCCAGTTCGACCTTGGCCTTGCCCTCGCTGAAGTACAGCGACAGCGGGACGAGCGTGCGCCCCGGCTCCTGGGTCTTGCCGATGAGCCGGGCGATCTCGGTGCGGTGCAGCAGAAGCTTACGCGGTCGCCGGGCCGCGTGGTTGGTCCAGGTCCCGTGCGCGTACTCGGGGATGTGCACGTTCTCCAGCCACACCTCGCCGTTCTTGACGTGCGCGAAGCCGTCGGTGAGCGAGGCGCGCCCGGCGCGCAGCGACTTCACCTCGGTGCCGGTGAGGACCAGCCCCGCCTCGTAGGTGTCGTCGATGTGGTAGTCGTACCGGGCACGGCGGTTCTGCGCGATGACCTTGCGGCCCTTCTCGCGAGGCACTCGACCTCTCCTCTTTCTCCGTCGGGCCCGCGGGGCGGGCCTGGCTCACACCCGAAGGTAGCGCCGCAGCGTCAGGAACGACGAGATGGTGCACAGCAGGATGCCCAGGACCATCGAGAGCCCGATGACGTAGGCCAGCGAACCGGCGCCCAGCGAGATGTTGAAGGCGAACCACTCCTGGATCCGGTCCAACAGGACGTACCGGGTCGCCACGATGAACCCGGAGGCGATCACGCCGCCGATGAGGCCCGAGATGGCCCCTTCCAGCAGGAAGGGCAGCTGGATGTAGAAGTTGGAGGCGCCCACCAGGCGCATGATCCCGGTCTCCCGGCGCCGGCTGTAGGCCGACAGGCGGATGGTGTTGCCGATCAGCAGCGCCGCGGCGGCCAACTGCACGAAGGAGACCACCAGCGCGGCCCACTTGAGCCCGTCCAGCAGCTCGAAGAACTGGTCGAGGACCTGCTGGTCGTTGTGGACCGAGTCGACGCCCGGCCTCCCCTGCACCGTCTCGACCACGGCGTCGAACTCGTTCGGGTTGCTCAGCTGCACCCGGAAGTTGTCCGGGATGTCGCCCTCCTGGGCGGCCTCGGTCAGCGCCCGGTTCTCCGAGAAGCGGTCCTGGAACTCCTTCCAGGCCTCGGCCGCGGTCACGTACTCCACGCCGGTGACCTCGTCCAGCGACTCCAGGTCGGACTGGATCGCCTCGCGGTCCTCCTTGGTGGCCGGGCCGTTCTCCTGGCAGACCTCCGAGGGGGAGACCTCGGTGCACATGTACACCGTGACCGAGACGCGCTCGTCCCAGAACTGGCGCATGTGCGAGATCTGCTGCTGCACCAGCAGGCCGCTGCCGAACAGGGCCAGGGAGATGGCCACCGTGATGATGACGGCGATGGTCATCGTGAGATTACGGCGAAGGCCGATCCACATCTCGGAAAGTACGAATTGTGCGCGCATGAGTGCTAAAGGTCCATCCTTGAGGGCTTCGGCGCTGCTGAGGCCGACGTCGGGTGCCGGGTGTCAGTAGGCCTGGCCGTAGACGCCGCGCGTCTGGTCCCGGACGACCACGCCTTCTTCGAGCTCGATGACGCGCTTGCGCATCGAGTCGACGATCGCGGCGTCGTGCGTCGCCATGACGACCGTCGTCCCGGTCCGGTTGATCCTGTCGAGCACCTTCATGATGCCGATGGAGGTGGCCGGGTCGATGTTTCCGGTCGGCTCGTCGGCCAGCAGGATCTGCGGCCGGTTGACGAACGCGCGCGCGATCGCCACGCGCTGCTGCTCACCGCCGGAGAGCTCCTCGGGCATCCGGTCGGCCTTGCCTTCCAGGCCGACGAGCTCGACGACCTCGGGCACCACCTTGCGGATGAACCGCCGCGGCTTGCCGATGACCTCGAGCGCGAACGCGACGTTCTCGAAGACGTTCTTGTTCGGCAGCAGGCGGAAGTCCTGGAACACGCAGCCGATCCGGCGCCGGAGGTGCGGGACCTTCCAGTTGGACAGGCGCGCCAGGTCCTTGCCGGCGACGTGGACCCTGCCCTTGGTCGGCTTCTCCTCCTTGAGGACCAGCCGGAGGAACGTCGACTTGCCCGACCCCGAGGGGCCGACGAGGAAGACGAACTCACTCTTGTCGACGTCGATCGACACGCTGTCGAGAGCGGGTCGCTTCTGGGTCGTATAGACCTTGGTGACGTTATCGAAGTGGATCACAGGAGCATCACAAGGTTCTCGGAGATCGGGGCACCCGGGCGGACATCGAGGTTCCGCTCAGGGAGGGTCCGGCCGCCCGGCCGGCACAAGCTACCGGCCTGCGGGGCCAAACGACAGTGTAGAGGCGAACGCAACCCGGAATGTCCTTGATCGACACGGCCCCGGGGAGCGCCGGGCGCCCCTTCGGGCGCTCCGGCCTCGGCCGCCCTCTACCAAAGCAGCAGAACCGAGCATATCGGAACTGTCAACCGATCATAACGGTCGCGTATCAGGCCGCGCGCCGCCCGGGACTCGGCGCCGACACCCCGCTAAGCGCTCCCGCCCCGCGGCTCAGGCCCTGCCGTCCTTCTCCTGGCTGCGCATCCACCGGATCTCGGAGTCCAGGAAGGGGTCGATGTCACCCTCCAGGACGCCGGAGGTGTTGCCGGTCTCCATCCCGGTACGGGTGTCCTTGACGCTCTGGTAGGGGTGCAGCACGTAGTTGCGGATCTGCGTGCCCCAGCTGCTGGTGCCCTCGCCGCGCAGCTCCTGCAGCTCGGCGGCCTCCTGGTTGCGCTTGCGCTCCAGCAGCTTGGCCTGGAGCATGCCCATCGCGGTCGCCTTGTTCTGCAGCTGCGAGCGCTCGTTCTGGCAGGCCACGACGATGCCGGTGGGCGTGTGGGTGATGCGCACCGCCGAGTCGGTGGTGTTCACGCCCTGGCCGCCCGGGCCCGAGGAGCGGTAGACGTCGATGCGCAGCTCGCTCTCGTCGATCTCCACGTGGTCGCTCTTCTCGACCACCGGCACCACGTCCACCCCGGCGAACGAGGTCTGGCGCCGGTTCTGGTTGTCGAAGGGCGAGATGCGCACCAGCCGGTGGGTGCCGTGCTCGCCGCGCAGCGTGCCGTAGGCGTAGGGGGCCTTGACCGCGAAGGTGGTCGACTTGACGCCGGCCTCCTCGGCGTAGGAGGTCTCGTAGATCTCGGTGGGGTAGCCGTGCTGCTCGGCCCAGCGCAGGTACATGCGCTGGAGCATCTGCGTCCAGTCGGCCGCGTCCACCCCGCCCGCCTGGGCGTTGATCGACACCAGCGCCTCGCGCTCGTCGTAGGGGCCGCTGAGCAGGGTGCGCACCTCCAGCTCGCCGATGTCGGCGCGCAGCGACTCCAGCTCGCGGTCGGCCTCGGCCCTGGCGTCGGCGTCCTCCTCGGAGGCGGCCAGCTCGAAGAGCACGCCGGCGTCCTCCAGCCGCTGGCGGATCGAGCCGACCTTGTTGACGATGGACTCCAGGTTCGCCAGCTTGCGGGTGACCGCCTGGGCGTGGTCCTGGTCGTTCCACAGCTCCGGGTCGGCAGACTGCTCGCGCAGCTCGGCGATCTCGGTGTTCTTGGCGTCCAGGTCGAGGACGGCTTCGACGCTCGCCATCGTGGACGCGAGTTCCTTGAGCTTTTCTGCGGGGTCTAGGTCTGCCACGCCCCCAAGTCTAGGGCGTGGTGCGAAGGCCCGCGCGCGGCGGAGCCGCGCGCGGGCCTCGTGCGATGCGGTGGGAGATCCGGTGTGCGCGCCGGTGCCCTAGGGGCCCGGGCTCACTCCCCGGCCAGGGAGCGGATGGAGCGCAGCGCCACCGACAGCGTCGCCAGGTCGAAGCGCTCGGTCTCCCAGATCTCCGACATGGTGCGCCCGGCCTGCCGCACCCGGTCGGCGTTCTGCTCGCTCCACTGCTCGGCCAGCCGGTCGGCCGACTCCCCGGCCGAACCGGAGAGCAGCACGTCCCGGGTCAGCTCGGCGTGCG
The DNA here is from genome assembly GCF_000341205.1 of Nocardiopsis baichengensis YIM 90130. Lineage (NCBI taxonomy): Bacteria > Bacillati > Actinomycetota > Actinomycetes > Streptosporangiales > Nocardiopsidaceae > Nocardiopsis > Nocardiopsis halophila. The sequence goes on from NZ_ANAS01000022.1 coordinate 219,763, forward strand.
TGGCGTACAGGTCGTCGCGGACCGCCGAGCGCGCCATGGTCGCCCACCGGTCGTCGCGCGGCAGGGCGATGATGCGCTCGCGCAGCCGGGAGATCTGCAGCCGGTCGGCCAGGTGGAAGTAGACCTCGGCCACCTCGCGCACCGGGCGCCCGGTCCGGTCGGCGACCGCCACCAGGTCGAAGGCGGAGTAGGCGGGGACCATCCCGGCGACCCGCTCGGCCAGCTCCACCGGCACCCCCCGGCCCTTGAGCGCGTCCCGGCGCTCGCGGAAGGCGACCAGGTCCCGGCCCTGCAGCAGCTCGGGCAGCTGCGGCACGATCACCGAGGCCCCCTCGGAGAAGAACGCCACCTCCGAGCCCAGGTCGAAGCGGCTGGGCCGGTTGCGCAGCAGCCAGCGCGCGCAGCGCTCGGTGAGCTTGCGGGCCTCCAGCATCATCTGCAACTGGGTGTCGACGTCGATGAGGTGGTCCAGCTCCTCGACCGCGCGCCAGAAGTCGCGCAGCCCGAAGACCTCCATCGCCACCAGGTAGGCGCGGACGATGTCGTCGGCCGACGCGCCCAGCTCCTCGTTCATCCGGAAGGCGAAGGTGGAGCCGGACCAGTTGACCATGTCGTTCACCACCTGGTTGGTGATGATCTGGCGGGCCAGCGGGTGGTCGGGCATCGCGTCGGCGTAGCGCTCCCGCAGCGGCGTGGGGAAGTAGTCCACCAGGGTCCGCCGCAGGTAGGGATCGCCCGGCAGGTCCGAGTCGATCACCTGGTCCTTCAGGTCGATCTTGGTGTAGGCGATGATCACCGCGAACTCGGGGGCGGTCAGCCCCTGGCCGGCCGAGCGCCGCGCCGCGATCGCCTTGTCGTCGGGCAGGAACTCCAGCTTGCGGTCGAGCCCGCCGTCGCGCTCCAGCCGGCGCAGGTAGCGCGCGTGGACGTGCAGCATGGAGGTGGTCTGCTTGCGGGCGGCCGCCAGCACGACGTTCTGCGCGTAGTTGTCGTCCAGGACCAGGTCGGCGACCTCGTCGGTCATCTCCATGAACAGGCGGTCGCGCTCGGCGGCGGGCAGCCGGCCGGCGCGCACCTCCCGGTCCAGCATGATCTTGATGTTCACCTCGTGGTCGGAGGTGTCCACGCCGCCGGAGTTGTCGATGAAGTCGGTGTTGACCCGGCCGCCGGCCAGGGCGTACTCGATCCGGCCCGCCTGGGTCAGGCCCAGGTTGCCGCCCTCGCCCACGACCTTGCAGCGCAGGTCGGCGCCGTCGACCCGGACCGGGTCGTTGGCCTTGTCGCCGACCTGGGCGTCGGTCTCGGTGGAGGCCTTGACGTAGGTGCCGATGCCGCCGTTCCACAGCAGGTCCACCGGCGCCTTGAGGATGCACCGGATCAACTCGAACGGGGTGAGGGCCTGCACCTGACCGTCGATGCCCAGGGCCGCCTTGACCTGCGGGGTGAGCGGGATCGACTTGGCGGTGCGCAGGTGCACGCCGCCGCCCTCGGAGATCAGCGAGGCGTCGTAGTCGGCCCAGGTGCTGCGGGGCAGGGCGAACATCCGCTCGCGCTCGGCGTAGGAGCGCTCGGGGTCGGGGTCGGGGTCGAGGAAGACGTGCCGGTGGTCGAAGGCGGCGATCAGGCGGGTGTGCCGGGACAGCAGCATGCCGTTGCCGAACACGTCGCCGGACATGTCGCCGACGCCGACCGCGGTGAAGTCCTCGCTCTGGACGTCCGTCCCCATCTCGCGGAAGTGGTACTTGACCGACTCCCAGGCGCCGCGGGCGGTGATGCCCATGGCCTTGTGGTCGTAGCCCACCGACCCGCCGGAGGCGAAGGCGTCCCCGAGCCAGAAACCGCGCTGCTTGGCGATGGCGTTGGCGGTGTCGGAGAAGGTCGCGGTGCCCTTGTCGGCGGCCACCACCAGGTAGGTGTCGTCGCCGTCGTGGCGCACCACCGAGGCCGGGTACTCCACCTTGCCGTCGACCAGGTTGTCGGTGACGTCCAGCAGGCCGCTGATGAACTGCTCGTAGCAGGCGACGACCTCGGCCATGACCGTGTCCCGGTCACCGGAGGGCAGGCGCTTGCACACGAAGCCGCCCTTGGCGCCGCTGGGCACGATCACCGAGTTCTTCACCATCTGCGCCTTGACCAGGCCCAGGATCTCGGTGCGGAAGTCCTCGGGCCGGTCCGACCAGCGCAGGCCGCCGCGGGCGACCGAGCCGAAGCGCAGGTGCACGCCCTCCATGCGCGGGGAGTAGACGAACATCTCGAAGCGCGGGCGCGGCTCGGGCAGGTCGGGGATGGCCTGCGGTTCCAGCTTGTAGACCAGGTAGGGCTTGGGCCGCCCGTCGGCGCCGGTCTGGAAGTAGTTGGTGCGCAGGGTGGCGTGCACGCAGGCGGCGAAGGCGCGCAGGATGCGGTCGTGGTCCAGGCTGGCGACCTGGTCCAGCTCGCCGCGGATCTCCTCGGCGATCGCCTCGGTGCGTTCGGAGCGCCCGGCCTCGTAGTGCGGGTCGAAGCGCGACTCGAACAGGCGCACCAGCAGCTCGGCCACGTGCGTGTTGGCGGCCAGCACCCCGGCCATGTAGTCGGCGGTGAAGGTGGTGCCGGTCTGGCGCAGGTACTTGGCGTAGGCGCGCAGGATGGTCAGCTGGCGCCAGTCCAGGCCCGCCTTGACCACCAGGGTGTTGAACCGGTCGGACTCCCCGCGCCCCTCCCACAGGGCGCTGAAGGCGTCCTCGAACAGGAACTTGAACCGGTTGTCGGGGACCGCGGCGCCGTCCATGGGGGCCAGGCCGAAGTCGTAGATCCAGGCGCGGCCCTCGCCGCCGCGGGAGGCGTCGTGGGCGGCGATGCCGTAGGGGCGCTCGTCGACCACCTCCACGCCCATGTTCTCCAGCAGCGGCAGCACCTTGGACAGCGACACCGGGGCGCCGCGGCGGTAGAGCTTGAGGTGCCAGGCCCCGGAGTCGGGGTCCCTGCGGTGCAGGTTGACCGCGAACCCGCCCTCGGGCAGGTCCCGCAGCCGGGACAGGTCGTCGACCGCGGTCCGCGGGTCGGTGTCGACCTTGTACCCCTCGGGCAGGGCCTCGCCGAGCCCGCGCACCGCCCGCATGCCCTCGTCGGCGCCGTAGCGGGCCTTGAGCTCGGCCTGCAGGTCGTCGTCCCAGGAGCGGGTGGCGGCCACCACGCGCCGCTCCAGGGCGGCGCGGTCGACGTCGGCCAGGGCGCGGCCGCGCGGGGCGCGCACCACCAGGTAGAGGCGGGCCAGCGAGGAGGAGCCGACCATGACGCTGTGGTCCATGGAGGCGCCCTGGAAGGCCTCGTCGAGCACGTCCTGGATGTCGAGGCGGACCTGGGTGTTGTAGCGGTCCCGCGGCATGTAGACCAGGCAGGACATGTACCGGCCGTAGGGGTCGCGGCGCAGGAAGAGCTTGGCGCCGGGGCGCTCGCGCAGCCGCAGCACGCCCATGACCACGTCGTACAGGTCGTCGACGGGGGTCTGGAAGAGCTCCTCTCGGGGGAAGCCCTCCAGGATCTCCGCCAGGTCCTTGCCGTCGTAGCTCTCGGGGTCGAACCCGGCGCGGTCCAGGACCTCGGCCTGCTTGCGGCGCAGCAGCGGGATCTGGCGGATGCCGGTGGTGGCGGCCTCGTGGGTGTAGAGCCCGAGGAAGCGGCGCTCGCCGACGATGCGGCCCTGGTCGTCGAAGCGCTTGACGCCGACGTAGTCCAGGTACTTGGGGCGGTGGACGGTGGCCCGGGAGTTGGCCTTGGTCAGCACCAGTGCGTGCGGCTCGCGGGCCTTGGCGCGCACGGGCGGGGGCAGCGCGGCGAAGCTGCTGGAGGCGGGGGCGTCCATCCGCAGGATGCCCAGCCCGGTGCCGGCCCGCGGCCCCAGGGCGTCGTTGCCCTCCTCATCGGCGGCCAGGTCGTACTCGCGGTAGCCCATGAAGTGGAAGTGGCCGTCGGCGACCCAGCGCAGGAAGGCCTCGCTCTCCGAGGCCTCGGCGGGATCGACGCCGCCGGCGCGCATCGCCTCGGCGGCCGCGGCGAGCTCGTCGGCGAGCTCGGTGGCGCGGGCGCGCATCTTGGCCTTGTCCTCGTCCACCGCGCGCACGTCGCCCAGCACCCGCTCCAGGTCGGAGGCGACCTCCTTGAGCACGGTGGGGTCGCTCTGCCGCTCGACCTCGATGTGCATCCAGGACTCGGGCAGCGGCAGCAGGCCGTCCTCACCGGCGGCCGGCTCGACCTCGCGCAGGTGCCCGGCCAGGTCGCGGGCGACGCTGAGCTGGGGGTGGACCACCAGGCGCACGGCCAGGCCCTGCCGGTCGAGCTCCATGGTGACCGAGTCGACGAGGAAGGGGGCGTCGTCGGTGACCACCTCGACCACGGTGCGGTCCAGGTCCCAGCCGTCGTCGGCGGCCGTGGGGTTGAACACCCGCACCTTGGCGCGGCCCTGCGGGCGCTCCGCGGCGAAGCGGTAGTGGGCCAGGGCCGGGGCGCACAGGCCGGCGGGCGAGCGCTCCTTCAGCTCCTCGGGGTCGACGTGGCGGTAGTACAGGCGCAGAAAGCGTTCGGTCCGGTCCGGATCGGCGGTGGTGCCGCCGTCGGCGGACCACTGTTCGGCCGCCTCGCGGACCAGCCGGTCCTGAACGGCGTCGGTCTGCCCGGGCATGTTCGATCTCACTCCCTTGTGAGCCGTCGGGGGTCGATCATCGGGTGATGCGACTTGTGAAGTTCTGTGAGGGTCGGTGCGCCGCCGTCGCCCCGCGGCCGGGCCGCGGGGCGGCGGCGTCCCGTTCGGGACCCTGTGCGCACAGGTGGGGGCTGCGGCGGCCGGACTCCGTTGTCCGGCCAGCGCCCGTGGAACAGGCTACTCCGTTTCACACGGCACAACCCTTACCAACGCCGACCAACGTCGTTAACAGTACGTTTCCGCCATCAAGGCCCCGAACGGCGATCGACGGACGATCCTCGACGGGGCACACCAGCGACGCTACGCGGGAGGACGCGGCGCGGCCAGCCTTGCAGGCGCGCTGTCCCAAGTCGGCCCCGGGGACGGCGGGACGGTCCGCATCCCCCTAGTACTACCCGATCCCGGCGCCGGGCGGGGGCGTGCTCAGCCGATTCCGGTGCCCGGCGGGTCGGTCGCCTTGAGCACCGCGCCGACCACCGCCCGGGGGTCGGTCAGGTCCTCCAGCACCTGCTCGGCGCCGGCGGCGCGCAGCTGGGACTCGGTGGCCGAGCCGCTGAGCACCCCGATCGGCGCGGCGCGGCCGATCACCGCGGCCTCCACGTCGCGCACCGAGTCGGTGATGTAGACGGTGGAGCGCTCGGGGAACTCCGCGCCGCGCGCCTCGGCGGCGCGCATCCGGGTGAACTGGATCAGGCTGGCCTTGGGGTAGCCCTCGGACCCGAATCCGCCCAGGGACAGGTCCAGGTACCCGTCGAGGCCGAAGGCCTGGAGCTTGGCCACGGCGTTGGGCTTGATGGTGCCGGTGACCACGGTCTGCACGGTGTCCTCCATCGCGGCCACGGCGGCCAGCGCCTCGGCGGCGCCGGCGGCGGCGCGCGCCCGCGCCGGGAGCTGGTCGCGGCGGCGGACGAAGCCGTCGGCCAGGGCCTGCACGAACTCGGCCAGCGGCTCCTCGCCCGGCTCGATGTCCACGTCGTTGCGGGCGAAGAACTCGAAGAACACCTCCGAGTCGGTGCGCCCGGCGGTGGCGGCCAGGTAGACCAGCGGCGTCCCGGTGGCCCGCTCGAACGCCTCCGCGTAGGCGGAGCGCGTGACCTGCGCTGCGTCGACGAGCGTGGGGTCGACGTTCCACAACACGAGGCGGCTGATGGCAGTCTCCTTGAAGGCGAAGGGGCGGCGACCGACGCCTTCCATAGTGCCGCAATCCCGGAACCGGCGGCCTCCCGCGGGCGTCCCATCGCCGGTGGTGCTCCCCCGGCGCCCCCGGCACGGCACGGGTGCGGGAGCATCACGGTGTCGCGGGCCACGGAGGACGGAGCGGACGGGCGGGCATGAGCGTATTCGGCGGGGACGGGCTGATCGAGCCGGGCTTCTTCTCGGGGGACGACAGCTGGGGCGGGCAGCAGACCGACCGGGCCCAGAACGCGGCGATCCGCACCCTGCGGGGCCAGGTCAACGACGAGCGCCGCCGACTCAAGTCCGAGCTGCGGAGCATCCGGGGGTCGATGGAGCAGCGCTTGGACCGCATGGCCGCCTCCTTCGACGCGTTCGTCGAGCTCAGCGACGTGCGCGAGCAGCTGGTGGCGTTCGCCGGGGCGGCGATGGTGCGGCGGCGGGTGCTCGCCGTGCTCGACGGGGCCGACCCGGCCCCGGACCTCCTGCGGCGACCCGGGGCCGGCACCGAGGGCTACTGGCTGGTCCCGGCGGCCCACGGCCTGGCCGACCTGCTCTCCGGCGACCTGGGCGGGGCGCAGCGGCACCTGTCCGAGGCCGCCGACCTCGATGCGGAGCGGGCGGGAACGTTCGCCCTGCTCGCGGCGGCCCTGCGGGCCCCGGAGGCGGCGCCGGCCCCGGCCGAGTGGATCCTTCCGGGGCTCATGCCCGAACCGCCGGAGCACCTGGCGGCCCACCAGTACGCCCTCCTCCTGCTCGCCGCCGAGGGGCGGCTGGGCGAGGGGCCGCGCGACCGGCTGCTCACCGGGGGGCGGCTCCTGCTCCGCGAGGCCACCGGAGGGTCCGCCGCCGACGCCCCGGAGGCGCTGCTGGCGCCCCTGCTCTCCGGATCGCAAGGGCCGCCCCGGGAGCCGACCGGGCTGAGCGGGACCGGACCGGTGCGCCAGGCCCTGGAGGCCGGATCCCGCCTCGCCCGATTGAGGACGGTGATCGAAGGGCACGCCGAGCGCACGGGAGACGACGGGGCCGCGCCCTCCTCCCCCGCCCTGGCCGCGGCGGCGCCCGTCCTGCGCCTGCTGGTCGAGGAGGGGAGCCCCGAGGAGGCACCGCTGCTGCACCGGGCGGGACAGCTGCGGTCGGTCGTGGAGAGCGGCGGCGGAACGGCGGACGACGTCGAGCCGCGGTCCTGGAACGACGCGGCGGGGGTGACTCTGGACCTGCTGATGGGGTCGGCGTTCTCCGCGCGCAGCGCCCTGGGGACCCGGCGGTTCGCGCTGGACCTGTTCGCACCGGTGGTCCGCGACGGGGCCCGGGCCCTGGAGGAGCGCGCGACCGTCCCGCTCCCGGAGCTGGTGACCGCCCGCGAGCGCGGGGTGGAGGTGGCGGTCGGCGCCTCCGGCCCCGACCCCTCGTCGCTCCGGACGGCCCGCGAGCGACTGTCGGCGCAGGGCGACGACTCCGAGGTCCGCGGGGTCCTGATCCAGGCCGCCATGGCCGGGGCGTCCTTCCTGGCCTGCATGGTCGCGGCGGCGGCGATGTCCTCTCCGTTGCTGTGGGTGCTCACCGTCATCACGGGGCTCGGCGCAGGCTGGCTGGTCTGGCGCCTCGCAGAGGCCCGCGCCGCGCTCCGGACCGGGCGCGAGTACACGCTGAGCTCCCTGGAGCGCAAGGCGCTGTCGGCGGCGCGCTCATGGGCGAAGTACCGGTCCCACGCAGAACAGACCCAGGCCCGCGCCCGCGAGGACGCCGAGGCGATCGAGCGGGTCCTCGGCGCGGGCCGCTGACGAGCGGCAGGAGTGCGCATGGATCCCCCCGGACCGCCGATGAGTGGCTGACGCGCTTCGAGGAGGCGATGACGCCGGTGTTCCGCTGGGGGGGTGACGGGGGCGCCGACGCCGCCGTCAGTGGAGGATGTCGCCTCTGACAAGAGCGAGAAGGCCACCACTCCCCGGCCGGGAGCCGCCTCGTTGGAAAGGTGTTGTGATGAGGCGGCGACGGCGGAGGGGCTGGTGCCCCGCTCGTGGGCCCCACCCGGGAGGCGGGCCACCGGAGTCAGAGGTAGATGGCGGCGGCGAAGAGGCCGGGCGCTTACCCGGGCCCGCTTGTCGGCCGCCAGACTCCTCGCGTTCCGGAAGGGAGAGCAGCGACGGCGCAGCAGGTGCCCCCTCGCGGGCCCCGGCCGGACGCCGGGCCCAAGGGGGCGCCGGGCCCTCACCAACCAGGCGTTTCGGGCGCAGGAGAGGCGGTGCGCGCATCGATTGTCGGGGAGTGGTCAGGAAAAGCGCCCGATTGCGGCTGTTCCCCGACGCTCAACGGCCCCGGAGAGGGGCGTGTCCCGCCGGGTGGCGGAACTTTCGGCCGCGTTCTTGTGAGCGGTGCGACCGCTGCACCTCGATCGGCGACCCGGCCCCGGTGCGTCCCCTCCTCGCCGTTGATCTCGGGAAAGCCGGGGTAATACTCGCCGGTATTACCCCG